>JBFJQO010000109.1:0-7754 GCA_041616535.1 Woeseiaceae bacterium
GTTGCAGCTCGCACCCGACTCGCCGGCGCTGCTGCTGATCCAGCAGATCCGGGACGAGGCGCACCGTTTCGCCATCACCGGTCACCGACAGCGCCGGGCCAGGGCCCGCAAGCAGTCGCCGCTGGAACAGATTCCGGGGCTTGGTCCGAAAAAGCGGCGTGAGTTGCTGCGTCAGTTCGGCGGTTTGCAGGGTGTCGTCGGTGCGGGCGTGGACGACCTCCTCAAAGTCCGGGGTATCGGGCCCGCCCTGGCCGAAACGATATACAATGAGCTGCACCCGGACCACCAATAAGAAGAAGCGCACGCCTTGAAACTCAACCTGGCCAATATCCTGACCTTGTTGCGCATTGCGGCGATCCCGGTCGTCGTGATCTGCTTCTACAGCCCGCTCGACTATGCCCGGCCGATCGCGGCGGTGCTGTTCGGCCTGGCCGCAGTAACCGATCTGATCGACGGCTGGGTGGCCCGACGCTTCGGGCAGACGTCGCGCTTCGGCGAGTTCCTCGATCCCGTGGCCGACAAGCTCATGGTCGCGATCGTGCTCGTCATGCTGGTGCAGGCCCAGTCGCACTGGTACGAGGACGTCATCGCGATGATCATCATCGGGCGCGAAATCACGATTTCGGCGTTGCGCGAATGGATGGCGACGATCGGCGCCAGGGCCAACGTCAAGGTGGATATCACGGGCAAGGTCAAGACGACACTGCAGATGTTCGGCATCGCCTTCATGGTCTGGAAAAACCCGATTTTCGGCATCCCGATCTATACGATCGGCTTTATCCTGCTGGTCCTGGCGGCCGTCATGACGATCTGGTCCATGATCGTGTACCTGCGGGCCGCATGGCCGTTCATCGCGGCCGACGACGAGCCTGGCCAGGGCTGAAAAAAGCCCTCACCATGCCTTGACAGCAGGGCGCAAGGGGCTACAATCTCGGCCCTCGCGCGGGAATAGCTCAGCTGGTAGAGCGCAACCTTGCCAAGGTTGAGGTCGCGAGTTCGAACCTCGTTTCCCGCTCCAACAAGCCTTTGATTACAAAGGAAAAATAGCCCCGTACTCCGGGGCTATTTTTTTGTCCTTGCTCGGTGGTTCGGCTACTGGCCGAAGTAGAACTGGAAGGCCGCGCCAATCGACCACAGTGAGTCGAGATCGGAGTCATACCAGTCGAAGTCGGCACGAATCGCGAATTTGTCGCTGGTCATGAAGCGAATGCCGGCGCCGACCAGGAAGCCGTCGTCGTCATCGTCGACGGTGATGCCGAAGGCCGTGACTTCCTGTTCGCCGGTGTAGTAGCCGAGTTTGCCAAAGATCTGCGTCGAATCGCTCACCGGCATCAGCCCGAGAGCGGAGAAGGTGAACGCGGACAGCTCGGCCTCTACGGGCTCGCCGAAAATCTCGTCTTCGGCCTCGCCGGTCTTGATGTACGAGCCCTCGAACGCAAAATTCTCGTTGAAGTCATAGCCGGCAAAGATCTTCCAGCCGAACGGCGTGTCGTCGAAACTCTCGCCCTGGTCCGAGTCCTCTACCTTGACGAGGCCGGCACCGGCGCCTGCATAGAACCCCTCCGCCAGCGCGGTGGTCGTAGCAAACAACAGCGCGAGCAGGACTAACGAAATCTTCTTGATCATATTCTCTATCTCCATCATCTGCGGTGGCCGGATCGCCCGGGCACCGGGCAGATCAGACCGACACGAACATAATGCGGTTTGCCGGGGTAAGTCACCGTGTCATGTACTTACTGCCACGGTGATCAGACGTCGCGGTGGCGGGCGGCTCTGGGTTATCGTGCAGACGTTGCGCGCCACCGAATCAGAAAGGAGCACGGCGAACCGCGTACAGTGCGGCGAAAGCATGGCCAACAGATTGCGATGGAGCCCGAACTGATCTGCTATTCGAGCGGATTTTCCATCGGGTGGGATTGCATGGCAATCCGCAATTGTCGCAATTCTGCGCGGGCGACGACGATGCCGGCGTCCTGCACACCGGGCATTACGCGCGCCGTGCGTGTATGATGCGCACCCGCCCAGCGGGGTCCATCCGAGCGTCAGTTCACAGTGCCAGGTTCCGGGACAATTTTGCGTTCGTGCGGCGTGCCGTTCCTTGCCGCTGCGGCTGCGCACGCGGCCGTGCCAGAATTGCCGCGCACCGACGTTGCGATCGTGATCGATGGGCATCTCGATGACGCCGCCTGGTCGTCGGCCATGACGATCGATCTCACCTATGAGACCGATCCCGCCGAGAACGGCGAGGCGCCGGTCGCAACACGCGCATACCTGGTCGAAGACGGCGAAAACCTCTACGTCGCGTTCGAGGCCGAGGATCCGGATCCCGACTCGATCCGCGCGTATCTTCAGGACAGGGACAAGGCCTGGAACGACGATCACGTCGGCATCATCCTGGATACCTACAACGACGAGCGGCGCTCCTTCGAGTTCTTCGTGAATCCGCTCGGCGTGCAGATGGACAAGCTCTTTAATGAGACGGCGGGCCGGAATGCCATAGAGCTCAGCGATTCATGGGACGCGATCTGGGACTCGGCCGGGCACATCAACGATGCGGGCTACGTCGTCGAGATGCGCATCCCGCTGAGCCAGCTGCGCTTCCCGGACGTCGTGGGCGCAAAGACCTGGGGATACGACCTGCGGCGCGTGTACCCCCGGGATCGCACGTACACCTTCTCGAACAATGCGCGCGACCGTAATCGGAGTTGCTACCTCTGCCAGATCGGCAGCTTGCGGGGACTCGAAGATTCACGACCGAGCCGGGATCTCGAGATCGTGCCGACCATCACGGCGTCGCACAACGAAATGACCGAGGAACCGGGCGTCATACCGCTGGCGTCCGGAAGTACCGACACCGAAGCCGGGCTCTCGCTGCGCTGGGGCATCACGCCGGACCTGACGACGAACATCGCGATCAATCCGGATTTCTCGCAAGTCGAATCCGACGTCGCGCAGCTCGACGTCAACAATCGCTTTACGCTGTTCTTCCCCGAGAAGCGGCCCTTTTTCCTCGAGGGCGCCGACTATTTTTCGACGCCCATCGATGCCGTGTTCACGCGCACCGTTGCCGAGCCGGACGTCGGCGCCAAGGTGACGGGCAAGAGGGGCCCGCATACGTTCGGCTTGTTTGCCGCCGAAGACGCCGTGACCAACCTGTTGTTCCCGGGCCTCTACGGGTCCGACACGGAAACGCTGGAGCAGTCCAACACGGCGCTGGTCGGCCGTTACAGTTTCGGATTCGCGAACACGTCGTCGATCGGCGCGCTCGTGACGGCGCGCGAAGGCGACGACTACCACAACTACGTCGCGGGCGTGGACGGCCGCTTGAAGATCAACGACCAGCACAGCGTCGTGGTGCAGCACGTCGAGACGGACACGCAATACCCGCTGGCCACGGCGATCGAATTCGATCAGCCGGTCGATGCGTTCGCGGGCGGCGGCACGCGTATCGCCTACGATTTCGATTCACGCACGTGGTTCGGCCGGGCACGGTATGTCGATTTCAGCGACGGCATGCGCGTCGACGCCGGGTTCGAGAGGAAGGTGGGCCGCAAGGAGCGTGAATTGACGTTCGGGCGCGTTTTTCACGGTACACCCGATACCTGGTGGCATCGCATCCGGACGAACATCAATTTCGAGCAGACGGATGACCAGGATGGCCGGCTGGCCGAGCGCGAGACGGCGTTTCGCTTCGGCATCGGTGGCCCGAAGCAGTCGTGGTTCCAGGTGGCGTTGCTCGATATCGAGGAGCGCGACGACGGCGTGCTCTACGATATGAACCGCGTGCGGGCGTACCTCGAGATCGTGCCGGTTCGCGGCTTGCAACTCGTGTTCCTCGGCGACTACGGCGACCAGATCGACTACGACAACAACCGCTTGGGCAAGCGACGCGCCATCGAGCCGAACATTACATGGAACCTGTCACGCAACCTGCTGCTACGGCTGCGCGGTGTCTACTCGGAATTCGAGACGACGGACGGCGAGCCGGTTTTCAACGCGACGCTGGCCGATACGCGCGTAACCTGGCAGTTCAACCTGCGCAGCTTCCTGCGCCTGACGGTGCAGTACCAGGACGTCGAGCGTAACCCGGGCGTCTACATCGAGCCGGTCGATGCGCGCGAGAAAGAGGTCGGTCGCCAGCTTCTCTATTCCTACAAGATCAATCCGCGAACCGTGTTCTTCCTCGGCTACTCCGACCAGTATGTCGACGACGATACGCTCGCGGGACTCACGGTCGAGGATCGCACGATCTTCATGAAGATCGGTTACGCCTGGACGCCATGAGGCGGAAATTATCGGGTTGCGGCGATCGGGATACGAACCGCCTCGAGGTGTCGTGTCTCGTCCAATTCGTCGGTCCAGGCGAGGTAGAGGCTGCCGCCCTGGTAGCCGAGCTGCGGGAAGACGCGCAACTGGCTCGTCTTACCTGCAACCCGCACGGGCCCCGGTATGCCGGCCGCGTCCACGTGACGCAGCTTGACGAGATTGTCGCCGTCGGCGCCGCGCTCGACCCAGCTGACGGCGAGCGCGCCGTCGTCGAGCGCTGCGAGCCGGACGTAACCCGCCAGCCGTCCCGCCGCAATCTCGAGCGGTGCGCCGAACGTGATGCCGCCGTCGTTCGATACTGACAGCCTCACGAGCGGCGTGTTGTCGGCTGCCGTGAACCAGGCCACGGCGACGCGGTTGCCGTCGGCCACGATCGAGGGCCCGTTGACGGGGCAGCCCGGGATGACCCAGCCGTCGTTGTGCAACGGCACGCCCCTTTGCCAGGCGCCGTCGACCCGGCGGCTGACGTAGATGTCTCTGACCTCCGCGGCGGTCCTGTCGCGGTACACCGCGACCGGTCCCCCGGCGGCGACGGCAACATCGGTCTGGCAGCAGTCGCAGACCGAATCGTCGACGACTTGCTCGCGCAGGCGTTCGCCGTCTTCGCTGATCACGGCCGAGCGCAGCGTCATGCTCGTGGCGAGCGGGTCGTCGCCGGGCTCGTCGGCGGTATACCGGCCGTCGAGCCAGAGCAGGGCGACACCCTCTGGTTCGCGATGCATCGAGACGAAGCCGTGCTCGGTGGGCGTGCCGTCGGTGTGCGCCACGACCGGGTCGCTCCAGGTTCGGCCACCGTCGAACGACTGCGCGACGACGACGTCGTACGAATAGGTCAGATCGGCACTGTAGCGCAGCCATTGGGCGATCCAGTGTTCGCCGCCGACGTGCAGGACGGACGGCACGTCGGCCCAGTTGACGAACATGCGGGGCTCGTCGACGACGGTCGCGGGCACGCCGAAGCGTTGGTCCTGCATCGTGGCAAATCGGAGCAGGGCGCCGGCGTCGTGCGGTTCCATCCAACTCAGGGTCAGGCGCCCGTCGGGACCGGTCGTGAATCGCGGTCCGCTCACCGCCGCGGCGGCGGGCAAATCGACGACGACGGGGTCGCCGAAGACCGGCTCGTCGGAAGACGTACAGGCGGCCGTCAGGACCGTTGCAAACAGCGCAGCAAGCGTAATAAATCGGGTCATCGGACCATTATGCAAAGGCCGATATCGTATGTATACTGCGCGCCTGCTCGCCGGTGTAGTATCGTTCGCTACACCAATCGCACACCGAGGCGCGGTGGCAGAGTGGTTATGCAGCGGCCTGCAAAGCCGTGTACGCCGGTTCGATTCCGACCCGCGCCTCCATCTAATATCTCATGCCCGGGTGGCGGAATTGGTAGACGCAGCGGACTTAAAATCCGCTGTCCGAAAGGACGTGCCGGTTCGAGTCCGGCCCTGGGCACCAGGTGCGTATCGGGCAACCGTCGTTGCCGTTGCCTCATGCGTCCGATACGGGCCGAATCCGGACCTGGGTCACAGTCAAAACCACGACTGGTTAACAGTTTTGACATAATTTCTGCCGATTCGCTGGTCGCGGCCACCTTGTAATGCCAAAAACAGGGCTCAACCCTGGAGCACTGCTATGGCCGCCGTCGCCAAGGACAATGTGAGCTACCGACTGCTGAACCGGCTCAGCAATCTCGTGATATGCAGCCGTTGCCTGCGCTCGGGTGTCGTCACGCCGGTTCCCCAGGTCATCTCCGGCCGTCACTCCCTGACCAACGAGTGCGCCCAGTGCCGTGCGAAAAACCCCGAGCCGAACGGCAAACGGCGCGATACCGGAAAACTGCTGACGTTGCGCCGCTAGCGGGCCCGGGTCGTGCATCGATCGCACGTCGGTGCGACAATGCGCGCCCATGGCCAAGCTCTATTTCTATTACTCCTCGATGAACGCGGGCAAGTCGACGAGCCTGCTGCAGTCCAGCTACAACTACCGGGAACGCGGCATGAATACGCTCGTGCTCGCACCGCATTTCGACGACCGCTACGGCGAAGGCAAGGTCGCGTCGCGCATCGGCATCGAGTCCGAGGCGACGACGTTCACGGCAGAGACCGACCTGTTCGAGGTCGTCCGTGAGCGACACGCCGGGGACGGCCTGCACTGCGTGCTGATCGACGAGGCGCAGTTCCTGACCCGCGACCAGGTGTTCCAGCTCAGCGAAGTGACCGACCGGCTCAATATCCCGGTGCTGGCCTACGGCCTGCGTACCGATTTTCAGGGCGAACCGTTCGAGGGCAGCAAGTACCTGCTGGCCTGGTCCGACAATCTCAAGGAGCTCAAGGCGATCTGTCATTGCGGCACCAAGGCGACGATGGTCGTGCGCATTGGCGAGGACGGCAAGGCCGTCACCGAAGGCTCGCAGGTCGAAATCGGCGGCAACGACCGCTACGTCTCGATGTGCCGCAAGCATTTCAAGGACGAATTCTTCGGCTGATCAGCCCTGCAGCGTCGGCAGGTCTTCGCTCGGTGCGGGTAGCAGCTGCGTGTTCTCCCGGGCCAGCAGGTCACGCATGTCCTCGAGCGTTTTCATGATCGCCGTGTCGTCGAATTCTTCGCCTTCGAGCTTGCCGCGTCGGGTCGCGAACGGATCGCAGAACTTGATCTTGTGGTGACCGACCGTGATGACGTCGTCGTGCAGTAGCACGTGGTTGGACACGCGCTTTGCATTGACGAACGTGCCGTTGGTGCTGTTGAGATCCATCAGGAATGTCGCGTGGCCGTGCCGCACGATCAACGTGTGATGGCGGCTGACGAAGCGGCTGCCGATCGTGACGTCGTTATGCTCGGAGCGGCCGATCAGCAGGCGCGGCTTGCCCATGACGACTTCCTCGATCACGGCGCCGTTATTCGTGACGATGAGCTGTGGCGGCGCCGCGTTCACGATGTCGTCGCTCTGGTCGATCGTGACCAGCGCCTCGTCCCAGGTGCCACCCGGCAGGACCGGATACTCGACGACGTCCGAGGAGACGGGCAACACCTCGGCCTTGGCCAGGGCGAGCAGCGCCAGGCGGTCGATGATGCCGGGCCAGCCGCCCGAGGCGGACCACAACTCGTCACACACGGCGCGCGGGAAGATAAACGCCGGGAATTCGGCGCCCGCGGCCAGCAGCTTCTCGTGCAGGTAGTCGCGCGTCTCCTCGCGCGTCATCGGGTGCAGGTGGAAATCCTGCAACAGGCGGTCGGCGACGGGCTTCATCGCCGGTGCGTTCATGATCGCGGTCAGCGAGCGATCGCTGACGAGGATCATCTTGATCGCGTGGCCGGCGCGCACGCGCAGCTCGGCGAGTTCGCACAGCGCACGCAGCGCGCTCGGATTCAGCTCCTGGGTGTTCTCGACGATCAGGAGTGGCGGCACGCCCGATGCGGCCTGCTGCATTGCA
>JBFJQO010000110.1:0-7649 GCA_041616535.1 Woeseiaceae bacterium
CGACCTCGATCGAGAAGGGCGCGACATCGATATCGATACGCGCTTCGAGGCTGGCGACCGACACACTGACCGTTTCATTGACGTAGTGCACCCGACCGAGGCGCAATCCCTCGCCGACGTTACCCTCGACGCTCGCCACGGTCAGTCCGGCCGCCTGTTCCGCCTGTGCGAGTATCCAGCGCGCCCCGGGCGTGGTATGCAGGAGCCAAAACCAGGCGCCCGCGACCAGCACGGCGACAATGACGACAGCCAATCCCGTGTAACGCAGCAGTCTCACAGCAGCGGCGTCCCGATCGTGAAGTGGATGCGCCACGGCCGACCCGTGAAATCGAGCGCCTGGGCGATATCAACGCGAATCGGTCCGGCGATCGAGTACCAGCGTAGGCCGATGCCGGCCCCTTTGCGCAGGTCAGGATCGCTCCAGTCGTTGAAGGCATTGCCGATGTCGAAAAATGCAGCGACCGACCATTTCTCGAGGAAACGATACTCGGCCTCGACGCTGGCCGTGATGATGTGGTTCGAGCCGACGTCGTTGTTGCTCAGCGACTCGAAGGCGTAGCCACGCACGCTCTGGCTGCCGCCGGCCTTGAAGCGATAGAAGTTCGGCAACTGGGTCACCGACAGATCGACGAGCACACCGTCGACATCGATCGTCAGTTCGTCGACGACGGCATCGGTATAGCCGACCTCTCCGCGGACGAGCAGTTTCCAGCGGTCGCCGCGGCGGTACACCCGCCGCGCGCCGAAATAGCCCTGCTTGAAGTGCATGTCCGAGCCGAGCATCTTGTCGGACACGAAAACATACGCCCGGTCGCGCCGCCCCTCGCTGTCGAATCCCTTGCCGCGGACGTCGGCGAGATCCGCTTCGTAGCCGACCGATATCACATCGTCGTCGAACGCGAGCAGGCGAGCGAACGGGCCTTCCAGCATCGGGATCGGCGTCAGCAGGTCATATTGCTGGTCGCTGTTCAGATACTGGACGAATGCGGTGCCGAAGAGCTGCCGGTCGCCTTGTTTGAGATTGCGAACCCTGAGGCGTCCGGCCCGGATATGGAAATCGGCGATGTCGCCGTTGGCGATCTTGATGAAGTTTTCATCTTCGGGCCGCTGTTTGATCTCGAGGTCGAGGTTTTCGAGCTTGGCGGTGATTTCGGCGGTCCAGTATTGGCGCTTCTTCGTCGGCCGCGGCAATCGATAATTCGTACGCGCCGACAACTCGTCATCTTGCTCCTGCCAGCCGATGCCGACATCGAGCCGATCGCCGTTGCGCGACATCGGATGCCGATTCCATTGCGCCTGCAGTCGAATACCCGTGTCCGTACCGAATCCGAGCGAACCCTGGTACGTGTTCTTGTGCGCGGTTTCGAGTTTGAGCGCGAGATCGACCCGGGGCGGAGTCTCATCGGGCCGCTTGACCTCGTTGATCTCGACATTCTGGAAATAGCCGGTTTTCCAAAGGTCCACGCGGAGCTTGTCGAGCATTCGACTGCTGTACGGTTCACCATTCGCAAATCGCGGGATGTACTCGAGGACACCGGGTTTCAGCGCATGGTCGCCATAGTCGACGTCGCCGAACATGTATTGCAGACCCGTGTCGAGCGTCAGTTTCAGCACGGCCGTGTTTTTTTCGAGATCGATTTCGAGCTTGCGCTCGACGTAGTACGCCGCGAGGAAACCCTCGGCCTCGGCACGCTCGATGCCGTAAACCTTTTGCTGCTCCCAGGTACCCTGGTCGAGCACGGCACCCGGTCTCAGCGGCCACTTTTCGCGCCATTCCCGCAGTGGCCCGATATTCGCACCGTTTCCGACGATGTCGATCTGCACACTCGCGACCCTCACCGGCGGGCCGCGATCGATGCTCAGCACGAGTTGCAGGTTGTCCGCGTCGCGTCGCTCGATCCGCCCGCTGATACGCGGGGCGTAGTAACCGAAAGGGCGCAACGCGGCGCGCGCCCTGCGCGCCGAGTCGGCGATCACGTCCGGGTAGTCTTTCTCGGCCAGGCGGGCCTGTCGGCCCAATTGCACGGTATTAACGTGCGCGAGGACATTCGCCTTGAGCGGATCGTCGATGCCCTCGACGACATAGCGCAGCTCGTCGGCGGCCACATTCGCGACTGCGGCCAACAACAGGCCCAGGACGAACAATCGCCCGAAGCCGGGTAACACCGATGGCACGTGTGATCGATTTCGAGATTCGGCCTGGATCATTCCTGTTTCCGAGGTTCCGCCCCGTTGGACCTGCCGCGTCCGCGGGAGGTTCAGCTCAACGTAGATTACATCTGTTCTTCGATGGGAAGCAGGCTCATCAGCTTGGTCAGGAACCGTCGCCACAGGCTCGTTTGCGGTTCGGTCGTAATCGTCTCCTCGACGCCGGCGGTTTGCAACAGCCATTGCAGCCGCCCGCTTGGCGACAGCCGCAGGCGGTAGGCGGAGTCCGGCAGCGATTCGAGGATACTCCTGGCCATCTGCTCCGACAGCTGCGCCGACTCCACCGCCATGCCCATCTCCGTGTTCAGGTACAGCGACCGCGGGTCCAGGTTGAACGAACCGACGAACAGCCGCTTCCGGTCCACCGTCGCAACCTTGGAATGCAACGTAACCACCGTATCCGATTCCATCGATTCGAAGCGCGGACGCAGTTCGTAGAGTTCGACACCCTGTCGCAGGAGCGGCTTGCGGTAACGTGCATACACGGCATGCACGCTCGAGTGATTGGTCGAAGCCAGTGAGTTGGTGATGATTACGACCCGAACGCCGGTCCTGGCCAGCGCGCCAAAAAAATCGACGCCCTGTTTTTGCGGCACGAAATACGGCGAGATGACAATGAGTTCGCCCTCGGCGCCCGAGACCATCCGTTGCAGGTAGTCGCTCGTCACGCTCGGCCGCTTGCGGACCAGTGAATGCAACTTGTCGGGGCGATCCTGGACGACCTCGGCGTCGGCGCCGATCAACGCCAAATCGCCGGCGATGAGATCCTCGATCAGGCGCCCGTCGACGCTCTGCAGAAACGCCGACCCGCGGTGCGCATCGACATACTTGCGCGCCTCCGCGATTGTCTCATCGACTCGGCCATGCGCGATCAACTTGTCGAACGCGGCCATCGGGATCGCCTCGGGCGAATTCCAGTATTCGTCGAATCCGTCGGACACGTCTTCGACGACGGGCCCGATCGCGAGGAGATCTTCGTCGATGAACTCGGTCTTGCCACCCGTTCGGTAATACTCGTCCGCGAGATTGCGACCGCCGACGATCGTAACCTGGTTGTCCACCGTGAACGTCTTGTTGTGCATGCGACGATTGAGGATGTTGAAATTCGCGAGCAGGCTAACGAGACGCGACCGGCGGCGCGGGAACGGATTGAATACACGCACCTCGATGTTGTCGTGCTCGTCGAGCGACAGCAGACCCGCATCGACCTCGTCCGTCAGGGCGTCGTCCATCAGGAGGCGCACGCGAACCCCGCGATTCGCGGCCGCAGCGAGATGCAGGCCGACGAGGTTGCCGCTGACGTCGTCCTTGATCAGGTAGCTCTGGACGTCGATCGTCATCTCGGCCTTGTCGATGAGTCCGATGCGTGCCCCGAGCGCGTCGAGTCCGGAATCGAGCCGATAGATGCCCGCCCTGGCGTCGTGTGCGTCAAACCAGCGTGCGACGGCCTGTCCCAGGACCGTGTCGCCGGTATCGCCTGACTTCCACGACGCCTCTCGGGTCGGCAGCTTGAAAAAGCGCTGGTACTTCGGCGGGAGCCGGGTGCCCACCAGTGTCGAGAACATGCCCATGCGACGACGCGAGCGGGCCGCGCGTTACCGTCTACTCGTGGGTCCGGTCTGGGTGCTGGGTTCGCTCGCGGCGCACGCAGCCGGCATCAGGGCAGCCGCCAGTAGGAGAATTGCTTTCATGGGTTTCCCTCTCTAACGGGGTTCCGCACGTCCGGGCGCGGATATCTTTTTCAATTGTCGTTTTTTCTTGGGATTGAGTCGTGACGCCCGATGATGGTTTCCCGTGCCACCCCTGTCAACGCAGCTCCCGTGACCCACTACGTCGCGTCGATTTGACAGAATCGGCCACCGGGAACCAGTTCGTTGCGTGCGCGCGCGCGATGTGCAAGGATCGGACGACGTTCGACAAGGGCACACCTGCCGAAAGGCAGCGCCGCAAAGCCACCGGTCTAAGGGACTTTCCTACGACAGCGGGGCCACCAGCGTAACCCATGTCGCGGCAGCGACAGGGAATCCGTGTCTTTGGCAGGCGATAGATTACGCTGGAGACATTGATGGCATCCCCGAGATTTCGCGAAACCGGCCGCTTCAAACGCCGCAAAGCCCCGACCAAAACCTACGCACCGGCCAACCTGGCTGACCTGATGCGCTGCCTCGACCCGGCCAACAAGGCACCGACGCCCATTCGCATCCGTGGCGCCGGCTCCGCATCCACGGACTGCAACGCGTGCTCGACGGGCACGATCATCGACATGACAGGCCTCGACCGTATCGTGCAGGTCGACTCGCACAATTTCACCGTGACGGCCGAAGCCGGCGTGCGTCTCGGTACGCTGGTCGCCGAGCTCGCGGAACACGGCCTCGAACTCGTCGGCAACCACGACCAGATGGAACGAACGCTGGGCGGTTCCATTGCATCGCCGTGTATCGGCGCGGGCATCGGCGACAAGGCTGCATACCTGTCGACGCAGGTCGTCAGCCTGAAAGTCGTCACTGCGCTCGGCAAGCTCATGAAAGTGACGCACCGGCAGCAGCATCTGCTCAACGCGCAGCGACTCAGTTACGGATTGCTCGGCGCGATCTACGAAGTCACGCTGCGCGTACGCCAGATAGCGACCTTCGCCGCGAGCCACCGCAGCATGTCCATCGACACGTTTGCCGACGTCGCCGATCGCCTCTCTGGCCGCGACGTCGGTTTAAAGTTCTATGTGATGCCGCATGTCGATCGCATCTACCTCGACCTGCGGCGCTACGAAGCGTCGCCGGGCAGCACTTACGGCGCGCCCTGGAAGATCAAGGACTGGGGCGAGAGCACCGTGCTGCCGCACGTCTTCAAGTCGCTGAACCGCGTCTTGCCGATCCCGTCGGTCCGCTACCGACTCATGGACAGCATCAGTGCCGCGACGTACGACCTCGTCAATACGCGCCTCGTCAAGAACGGCAACAACGCGTCGGTCGCCCGGGCACGACGCAAGCCACGCAATCTCCTGGTGTCGACCTGGTGTTTCCCCGCGTCGGATTTCTCGGTCGCGATCAAGGCGTACAGGGAATTTTGCCGCGACACGTTTGCGGCGTCCGGCTACCGGACGGACCTGCCCGCCATCGGCTTTCGCGTCGCGCGGGAGACCTCGGCCTTGCTGTCGCCGTCGTTCGACGAGCCGCTGGTTGCTTTACAGACGACGTCCACACAGGCGAAAGGCTGGGACGACTTCGTCATCGACCTCGCCCAGTTCGCCGAGAACTGGGGTGGCACGCCGTTGTTCAGCCAATCCCGAGCGATGACGGCCGAGCACGCGCGCCAGATGTATGGCAACCGACTCGAGTTCTTCCGCAAGATACGGCGCCAACTCGATCCGGAAGGCCGTCTCCTGAACCCCTTCCTCGCGCAGTTCTTCGGCTAGACCGGCGCTCGCCGCCCGGATATCGCCCCGCGGCGGCGTCGGGCGACGCGCCCCCGCGCCTTGTTACACATTGTTGCTGGACATTATATATCGAAGTGATAGTATGCATCGCCTCGATATATGGGCGGCCGTCGCCGCCGGAGTACGCTCCATGGATGTAAAGACCGTTTGCCTCGGCATGCTAAGCGACGGGCCGGCCTCCGGCTACGACCTCAAGAAGCAGTTCGAGTCCACGTTCGGGCATTTTTTCGCCGCGGGCTACGGGTCGATCTACCCGGCCCTGTCGTCGCTCGCCGAGCAGGGCTTCGTGAACTGCGAAGAGATCCCCCAGGAAGGCAAACCCGACCGCAAGGCCTATGAAATCACGAATGCAGGCCGGAATTTCCTGCTCGAGGCCCTGCAAAACCCGCGGCCCTGTCACAAGGTCCGCTCGGAGTTCCTCGCGACGATGTGCTTCGCCCACCTGATGCGGCCGCAGGACATCGAGGCCGTGCTCGACCACCGCCTCGAGGACATTGCGCATTACCAGGCCATGTTCCGGCAACTCGAAGACGGGTGCATGGCGGACTGGCACGAAGGCCTGAAATTCGTCCTCGGTTTCGGCAAGGCCGTCGCCGCGGCAATGGAAACGTACATCAAGGAAAACCGTGACAAGCTGGCGCCGCCGTCATCACCGAAGGCGGCGTCCGGTTAGAGGAATCGATCATGGAAATGGGCAAGTTCACGCGCCACCGGTCCTGGTTCGTCTCGGGCGGTATCGTCCTCGCGATTTCGCTCTGGCTCGCTTCCGGCCAGCTGGCAGGCGACGACGAAGCCGGGCCGGATGACGCCCCGGCCGGCGACGCCACCTCGCCGAAGAACGCAGTTCGCGTCCGCACCCAGCACGCCGAGGAGGTCATGCGCACGATTGTCGTGAACGGCAAGACCGCGCCCGCGCGCATCGTTCAACTCGCGGCCGAAACCGACGGGCGCGTCGAATACGTCGGCGCCGAACGCGGCGCCAGCCTCGGGCCGGGCGCCCTCATCGTGCGGCTCGACGAACGCGACCGCAGCGCCCGCCTCGCGCAGGCTGAAGCCCTCGTGAAACAGCGCGAGGTCGAATACGCGGCCCGCGAGCGGCTGAAGTCAGAGAGTTACGTCTCCGAGGCACAGTTGCAGGAGGCCGTTGCCCTGCTCGAGACCGCCAAAGCCGAGCTCACGCGGGCGAAGCTGGATCTGGGCTACATGACCGTGCGCGCACCGTTTGCCGGTGCCTTGCAGGCGCGCACGGTAGAGGTCGGCGACTTCGTCAAGCGCGGCGACCCCGTCGCGACCTACGTCGACAATCGCAAGATCATCGTCAGCGCCGACCTATCCGAGTTCGATGCTCGTTTCGTCCAGGTGGGCGACACGGCCGAGGCAAGGCTGGCGACCGGCGAAACCGTGCGCGGGCGCATCCGCTACGTGGCACCTGTCGCCGCGGAGGCGACGCGGACGTTCGCGGTCGAGCTCGAGGTCGACAACGAGAACGGCGCTTTGCGCGCGGGCGGCACGGCCGAACTGCGCATCCCGGCCGAGACCGTGCTCGCCCACCGCGTCTCGCCGTCTTTGCTGACGCTCGACGACGCCGGCAACGTCGGCGTGAAGATCATCAACGAACAGGGCAAGGTCGAATTCGTGGTTGCCGACATCGCCCTGTCCACGAATGAAGGCGTGTGGCTCGCGGGCCTCCCGGAGACAGCGACGATCATCACGGTCGGCCAGGGCTACGTGGAGAGCGGCGCGACGGTCGCGGCCGTCCCCGAGTCCGACGTCGCTACGGCCGTTGCGATCAAGGGTGACCGGGACACCGACTGATGAACGTCATCGAACTGGCAATGCTGCGGTCCCGCACCGTCGTCCTGTCGTTGATGGTCGTCCTGGTCGGCGGAGTCGTCGCGTATCTCACGATCCCGAAAGAGGCCGAACCGGACATCGAGATTCCCGTCATCTACGTCAGCATCGAGCATGACGGGATTTCGCCCGAGGACTCCGAGCGCCTCCTCGTGCG
>JBFJQO010000111.1:0-7582 GCA_041616535.1 Woeseiaceae bacterium
CCCGTCTGCTGGACCGGCGAGAGCGTGAGCGTGTCGCCCTGGATGATCGCGTGAGCGTCCGCGCCGTACGTAACCTCGATGATGCCGTCCGTGCCGTTGCCGTCTGCACCGACGCCGACCGCCGTGACGTACTTACCGTTGATGTTCGCGGGGTTCGTCGTGATACCGGCCGTCGAGTTGTCCGACGGGAAACGACCGCGGTCCATAGCGAACTCGGATACCGCTGCCTTGGCACCGCCCGACAGGTTCAGACCTTCAGAAACCTGGGCGCGGATCGTGTAGTCCTGGTAAGCCGGGATAGCAATGGCGGCCAGGATGCCGATGATCGCGACAACGATCATGAGTTCGATAAGTGTAAAACCTTGCTGCTTCTTCATCTCTTCGTCTCCTTGAATCGAGATATCAATGTGCATAACGGCGAAATCGCCTGTACCCGTACTTAAGCAAAGCCCGTGCCAATTTTTCGTGACGCAGGTCAAGTTATTGAAAGAAAGCGGGTTTTGGCCGCGAATTGACGATAATAAGCGTCGCGTTGCGGTGACAAAGCGGGTGACAAATGTGGGTTTCGTGTCACAAAGTGACAATTAGTGTCACCTTAACCACCGACACCGCATTGGCCGGTAACAACCCACGGGAATGGCTCGCTGGCGCTGCGCTTGATTTCCCGTGTGTAGATTCCCGGCCGCGGCGTCGCCAACCCAGCTACTCGATTCCCAGCTTTTTTATGCGGTAACGAAGTTGCCGGAAGGAGAGGCCCAGCAGCTTGGCCGCCGCGGTCTTGTTGTAGCGTGTTTTCTCGAGCGCCTCGACGATTGCCTGGCGTTGCACGTCCTCGACCTGGTCGCCGAGCTTGCCCGCCAGCGCGATCCGGTTGTTGCCGGCATCGCCGGACTTGCGCATGTGCAGGTCGCCGGCCGCGATGCGCCCCCCTGCGCTCAGCGTCACGGCGCGTTCGAGCATGTTTTCGAGTTCGCGGACATTGCCGGGGAATGCGTAGGACAACAGGGCCTCGCGCGCCCCGTCGTCAAGCCTGCCGGCCGCATTGAACCGATTCAGGATATGGTCGGCGAGCACGAGCACGTCGTCGCCGCGCTCGCGCAGCGCGGGCACGTGCAGCTCGATGACGTTGATGCGGTAGTAGAGGTCCTCGCGAAATTCGCCGTCGGCGACCATTTGCGAGAGGTTCTTGTGCGTCGCCGACAGGATGCGGATGTCGACGCTTTCTTCCTGGGATGCGCCGACCGGCCGCACCTTCTTTTCCTGGATCACGCGCAACAGCTTGACCTGCATCGCCAGCGGCAGATCCGCGATCTCGTCGAGGAACAGCGTGCCGTCTCGTGCGCATTGCACCAGGCCGGCCTTGTCGTTGACGGCGCCCGTGAAGGCCCCCTTGCGGTGACCGAAGAACTCGCTCTCCACGAGCTCGGCGGGAATCGCGCCGCAGTTGACCGGCACGAAAGGGCCTTCGCTGCGCGGCCCGCTGTCGTGGATCAGCCGCGCGACGAGTTCCTTGCCCGTGCCCGACTCGCCCGAGACGTGCACGGGCGCCTGCGACTGTGCAACCTTGGCGATCATGTCGCGCAGCTCGCGCATTTTTGGCGAGTCGCCGAGCAGCTTGGAGCCGCCGTCCTGGCCCGGCTGCCGGACCTTGAGGGCATTCTCGACGATCGTGCGCAGGTTACCGAGGTCGAGCGGCTTGGAGATGAAGTCGAAGGCACCGAGCTTCAGGGCCTGGACCGCGGTTTCGACATTGCCGTGCGCCGTGATGACTGCTACGGGCACGCCGGCTGCGTTGCTCTGCATCCATTCGACGAGTTCGAGACCGTCGCCGTCGGGCAGCCGCATATCGGTCAGGCAGATATCGAAATGGCGATCGCCCAGCAACGCCTTGGCGCCGGCGACGTTCGTTGCCGTCTCGGTGCGGATCTCCATACGGCCCAGCGTGAGCGACAGCAATTCGCAGATGTCGGGCTCGTCATCGATAACCAGCGCCAGCGGTCGGGTCATGGTTCGTCCTGCGCGTCCCATCGATCGGGGTCGGAGAATACGATACGAAAGATGCTGCCGCCACCGGGCCGGTCAAGATACAACAAGGTCGCGCGATTGAGCTCGCAGAGCTCGCGCGAGATGTACAACCCGAGTCCCGTGCCGCCCGAGCGCGCCGTAAAAAACGGCTCGAAGATCTTGTCCACCGTGGCCGCATCGACGCCGAGACCGAAGTCGAGGACTTCGATGTAGGGGCGGCCCTGGCCGGGCATGCGCCCGCCCTGGACGACGACAAGGATGCCGCCGGTCTCGCTGGCGTACTTGACCGCGTTGTCGCACAGGTTCCAGAGCACCTGGCGCAGGTGGCCGTGGTCCATGCGGACTTCGAGGTCCCCGGGCACGTCGCCGATCGTGAATTCGCCTTCCTGGAGCTCGAGCGTGCGCACGAACTCGTCGGCGAAATCGTCGAGCCACGACTTGAGGGACAGTCGCTCCGGGCGGCTCAACTCGCGGCGCGACAGCTGCAATACGTTGTCGATGATGTGGCTGACGCGGCCCGAATGTGCCTGGATGATCTCGGTAAGCCGGCGGTCGTCCTCGGTCAGCCCCGGCGATTCGCCGAGCAGCTGGGCCGCATGGCTCATGGCGCCAACCGGATTGCGGATCTCGTGCGCGATGCTCGCGCTCAGGCGGCCGAGCGAGGCGAGCTTGGACTGCTGAACACGCTCGTTGATGAGGCTGACGTCCTCGAGGAAGACCAGCATCGGCCCCTCGCGGCTGCCGTCCTTGCCGAGCGGCGCGAGGTGTGCCGTGATGCGCACGTTGTCGCCGCTCGTGATCAGCGTCAGCTCCGGGTGCGACGAGAGCGACTGGTCGTGGCGCCAATCGCGGATGTATTCGCCGAGCGTGATCGAGGCGTTCGCGAGCGGCGTGCCGGGCGCCGTCCGGTCGCTCCCGAGGAGCCGCGTCGCCGAACTGTTGATCAGGCGAATGGCGTCGTTGCTGTCGAGCACGACGATGCTCTCCCTGAGGTGTTGCACGATGTACTCGTTGAGCTCGGAGAGATTCTGCAGGTCCACCCCGAACTGCCGGGCGAGCGCCTCCGTCGCCCGGATACGCCGCGCCAGTGGCTGTGCCGCGAGGGCGATGGCGAACAGGATGCCGCTCAGGATGCCGGCCGCGGGGTAGTTGGCGACCGGTGCCGCACTCGTCACCTGCGTGTAGGCCTGTTCGCCGAGGATCGCGAACGTCGCGATCGCCGCCAGCGTCGCCGTGATCGACACCGGCATGACGAGACTGCCGCCGCCGATGAAGATGATCAGCAGCCCGCCGAGGCCGCTCGAGATGCCGCCGCTCGCGTGCATGAGCAGGACGATCGCGACGATGTCGACCGTCAGCTGGGCCATGGCCAGCACGTTGCGCGGGACCCATTGCTGGCGCAGCGAAATGGCCGAGAGGATCGCGAAGACGAGGTAGCCGGCCGCAGTCGCGGCAAACAGCGTGGGCTTCGCCTCGCCAAAGACGCGCGGCTCCGCGCCGATCGCGAAAAGCAGCAGCAGCGTCGTCGAAATCAGGAGGCGGAACGCGTTGAGCGTGAGCAGCAGTCGCCAGCCCAGCTCTGGCTCGTCGATGGTCTTCTGGATCAGCGCGTCCCGGCTGCCGCGGAAGGTCCGTCTGAGGGGGGCGTCGGTCTGTGCCTGATTCATGCGCGAATTGTAGACCGAATGTGGACATGGATGCCGCAAACCTACAAAATACGCCGACTTTTTCGCGCCGGACGCGAAATTTCCCGACTCGTTCGCAAACCATTTGAGACTTCAATGAATCTCCACGAATACCAATCCAAGCGGTTGTTCGCCGACTACGGCATCCCGGTGCCGCGCGGCATCCCGGCCGACTCGCCGAAAGCGGCGGTCAAGGCCGCCCAGGAACTCGGCGGCGAGCTCTGGGTCGTCAAGGCCCAGGTCCATGCCGGAGGTCGCGGTAAGGCCGGCGGCGTCAAGCTCGCCCGGACGCTCGACGAAGTGCGCGACTACACCGACAAGATGCTCGGCAGCATCCTCGTGACGCACCAGACGGGTCCGGAAGGGTTGCCCGTCAACACGGTCTACATCGAGCAGGGCTCGGACATCGATCGCGAGCTCTACCTGAGCATGCTCGTCGACCGCGAGGTCAGCCGCGTCTCGTTCATCGCATCGGCTGCGGGCGGCATGGATATCGAAAAGGTGGCGGCGGAGACGCCCGAGAAGATCTTCTCGGTGGCGATCGCGCCCGATGCCGGCCTGCAGGACTACCAGGCGCGCCAGCTCGCGTTCGGCCTGGAGCTCGACAAGCAGCAGATGCGCCAGTTCGGCGACCTGATCAGGAAGATGTACAGCCTGTACCTCGATTGCGACGCGAGCCTGATCGAGGTCAACCCGCTGATCACGACAAAGGGCGGCGACATCGTGGCGCTCGACGGCAAGATCAATATCGACGGCAGCGCGCTGTTCCGCCAGCCGCGCATCGCCGAGCTGCGCGATCCGTCACAGGAAGACGAAGCCGAACGCAAGGCCGCCGAGCACGATCTCAACTACGTTTCGCTCGACGGCAACATTGCCTGCATGGTCAACGGCGCCGGTCTCGCCATGGCGACGATGGACCTGATCAAGTTGCACGGCGGCGATCCCGCCAACTTCCTCGACGTCGGTGGCGGTGCGACGGCCGAGCGCGTGGCCGCGGCCTTCAAGCTGATTCTCTCGAACGACAGCGTTGAAGCCATTCTCGTGAACATCTTCGGCGGTATCGTCCGCTGCGACCTGATCGCGGAAGGCATCATCACGGCGGTCAGGGAAGTCGGCGTGAGCGTGCCCGTGATCGTGCGCCTCGAAGGCACCAACGTGGACAAGGGACGCGAGCTGCTGGCGAACAGCGGGCTCGACATCATCGCGGCCAAGGACCTGACCGACGCCGCCAAGAAAGTCGTCGCAGCGGCAGGATAGACAATGAGTGTTCTAGTTAATAAAAACAGCAGGATCGTTTGCCAGGGCATCACGGGCAACCAGGGTTCTTTTCATACCGAGCAGTGCATCGACTACGGCACGCAGGTGGTCGCCGGCGTTACGCCGGGCCGCGGTGGGCAGGAGCACCTCGGCGTGCCGGTCTTCAACACGGTACGCGATGCAGTCGCCGAAACCGGCGCGGACGTCAGCATGATCTACGTGCCGCCGTCGTTTGCAGCCGATGCGATTCTCGAGGCCGCCGACGCGGGCGTCGACCTGATCGTCTGCATTACGGAAGGCATCCCGGTCAACGACATGGTCAAGGTCAAGTCGGCGCTGCGCGATTACGATTGCCGCCTGATCGGGCCGAACTGTCCGGGTATCATCACGCCGGGCGAGTGCAAGATCGGCATCATGCCGGGCTTCATCCACAAGCCGGGCCGTATCGGTGTCATATCGCGCTCCGGTACGCTCACCTACGAGGCCGTCTACCAGACCACGACCAACGGTCTCGGCCAGACGACCTGCATCGGCATCGGCGGCGACCCGGTCCGCGGCATGAACTTCATCGACTGTCTCGAGGTTTTCGAGGCGGATCCCGATACCGACGGCATCATCATGGTCGGCGAGATCGGCGGTACCGACGAGGAAGCGGCGGCCGAGTTCATCAAGAGCAACGTGTCGAAACCCGTCGTCGCCTACATCGCCGGTGTGACTGCGCCACCGGGCAAGCGCATGGGCCATGCGGGCGCGATCATTGCGGGCGGCAAGGGGACGGCCGAGGACAAGTTCAAGGCTCTGGACGCTGCCGGTGTTGCGACGGTACGTTCGCCGGCGGAACTCGGTTCGAAGATGCTGGAGGTCATCGGCGGCTAGCGCCATGGGTGACGCCGTCAAAGTTGCGCTTGCGCAGGTCGACCTCGTTGTCGGCGACGTCGAGGGCAACACGGCGAAGATCATCGACCACGCCCAGCGTGCCAGGGATGCCGACGGCGCCGACATCGTCGTATTCCCGGAACTCGGGATCTGCGGCTACCCGCCCGAAGATCTCCTGTTCCATGCCGGGCTGCGGCACGACGTCGAGGCCGCGGTCGCAAAGATTCGCGACGCGGTGTTTGGCATCGCGATCCTGGTCGGCTTTCCGGAGTACGACGGCGGGCACATCTACAACGCCTGCGCCGTCCTCCATGACGGCAAGGTCGTCGCGCAATACCGTAAGCAGCTCCTGCCGAACTACGCCGTCTTCGACGAGAAACGCTATTTCGAACCCGGCAAGGCGGCAGCCGTATTCCGGCTCAACGGTATCCGCATCGGCTTGAATATTTGCGAGGACGTGTGGGCGCCGGGCCCGATCGCCGCCAGCCGCGCAGCCGGTGCCGAGTGCGTGCTCGTCATCAACGGCTCGCCGTTCGAGACGCGCAGCCAGGACAACCGCGAGAGCGTCGTGCGCGCGCGCATCCGCGAGACCGGCATTCCGGTCGTCTACGTCAACCACGTCGGCGGCCAGGACGAACTGGTCTTCGACGGCGGTTCCTTCGTCATGGACTGCGATGGCGAGGTTGTCTACCGGGCGCGCTCCTTCGAACAGAGCATGCGCTGCATCGTCCTGAACGGTACGGCGACGGGTGTCGTGCCCGAGCGTGGCCGGATCGCGAAACCGGACGACAAGGTGGCGGCGATCTACCGGGCGCTCGTGCTCGGCACGCGCGACTACGTCCTCAATCACGGCTTCCCCGGCATCATCATCGGCTTGTCGGGCGGTATCGATTCGGCGCTCGTTCTGACAATCGCCTGCGATGCCATCGGTGCGGACAAGGTCCGGGCCGTGCAGATGCCGTTTCGCTACACCTCGACGATGAGCCAGGAAGACTCCGCGAAGCAGGCTGCGACCTTTGGCGTCCAGTACGACGTCGTGCCGATCGAACCGATGTACGAGGCGACGATGCGGCAACTGCAACCGGTACTCGGTGACACCGAACCGGACGCGACCGAGGAGAATATCCAGTCGCGCTGCCGCGGCGTGCTGCTCATGGCGATTTCGAACAAGACAGGTCGCATGCTGCTGTCGACCGGCAACAAGAGCGAGATGGCCGTGGGCTACGCGACGCTCTACGGCGACATGGCGGGAGGCTTCGCGCCGATCAAGGACTGCAGCAAGACTCTCGTCTATGCGCTGGCGCGCCACCGCAACACGCTCGGGGAGGCGATCCCGGAGCGTGTGATTACGCGGCCGCCCTCGGCCGAGCTGCGCCCAAACCAGAAAGACACGGATTCGCTACCCGACTACGCCGTGCTCGACCCGATCCTCGCGGCGTTCATGGAAGAGGACCTGTCAGTGGCGGAGATCACGGCACGCGGGTTCGATCGCAAGACGGTCATCCGCGTACTCGAGATGGTGAAGCGCAACGAGTACAAGCGCCGTCAGGCACCGCCGGGCGTGCGCATCAGCAAGCGGGCATTCGGCCGTGACTGGCGCTACCCGATCACCTCGGGCTATAACTTCCCGACCTAGCTTTCGCCGGGGAAATTCTCGGCGAGCACGCGTCGCGTGTCGGTCGCGTGTTCGCTCATGCCGAGTTTTTCGTACGCCGCTGCCATGATCCGGAGCGAGCGGA
>JBFJQO010000112.1:0-7495 GCA_041616535.1 Woeseiaceae bacterium
GGCGCTGAATTCACCCGGTATCGCGGGGCAGTCGGAGTCTTACCTGAGGCGCCAGCTCTGGGAGTTCAAAAACGGGTTGCGCGGCAGCCACGAGGGCGACATTACCGGAGCGCAAATGCAGCCGATGGCCGCGTCCCTGGCGGACGGCGAAGCGATCACCGCCGTCGCCGCCTATGTCGCCTCGTTGCCGACGACCGTGCCGCCCGCAACCGTCGACGGCGATGCCGACAACGGCGAAAAGCTCTACGTGAGCAAGTGCGGCGCATGCCATGGCGGCAAGGGCTGGGGCAACGAAGCCCTGTTTACGCCGCGGCTGACGATGCTCGGTGACGCCTACGTGCTTCGCCAGGTCAGGAAGTTCCAGGAGGGCATGCGTGGGGCTCACGAAGACGCCATTTACGGCAAGCAGATGGCCATGGTGGCCAAGACCGTGTCGGAACATGAGCTGAACGACATCGCCGCCTTCCTGAATGAGCTGGCTACGAGCGAGTAGCACACGCTGCCTCGGCCTGCTGGCCCTGGCCTGTTGCGCATCGGCTTTCGCCGATGCGCAATTCGTTTTGCGCGACTACTGTCCCCCCGGGTTTGAGCCCGTGGACGGCAATCGCTGCGAGCTGCGCACGCTCTACCAGAATTACGAGTCCCTGCGCTACGCGGGTGTCGGCGGTCCGCGGACCGGCCTGCCCACGGCGCGCGACGGCTTTTCTCCGCAACAGATCGACCTCGGGCGCTACCTGTTCTTCGACCCGCTGCTCTCCGGCGACGATACGATCTCCTGCGCGAGCTGCCACCATCCCGATCTCGGCTTTGCCGACGGCCGCCCGCGCAGCATCGGCATCGGTGGCGCAGAGGTTCCGCGTGCGGCGCCAAGCCTCTGGAACGTCGCCTTCCTGCGGTCGTTCTTCTGGGACGGACGCGCGGCCTCGCTCGAGGAACAGATGCAGGGACCGCTCTACGACGACAGGGAGATGGGCAACAGTCCCGCGCGGCTGCTGGCCGAGATCGGCGCCAACGCGAACTATCGGCGCCTGTTCCGCGACGCGTTCCCGGGCAGCGAGGGCCCGCCGACACTCGACATGATCTACACGGCCATCGCGGCATTCCAGACCACGCTGATCTCGCTCAACAGTCGCTACGACCGCTACGCACACGGTTATCACGACGCGCTGACCGATGACGAGAAGGCCGGCATGAACATCTTCCGGTCATTCGTCGCGCGCTGCGCCGAGTGCCATACGCCGCCCCTGTTCACGAATCAGCAGATCGCCGTGATCGGCGTGCGCGACCCCGACGGCGTTGCATTCGACGCCGGTGCGGAGACCGTCACGGGCATTGCCGGGCTGCGCGGCGGCTTCAAGGTGCCCAGTTTGCGCAACATCGAGAAGACGGCGCCCTACATGCACTCGGGGAGCTTCACAACACTGCGTGAGGCCGCCGAGTTCTATACGCTAGGCCGCGGCCACGCGCTCCCCGACGAAGAAAAGGAGCGTATGATCGTGCACTGGCACATCTGGGAACCGCAGCTGACCGACGACGAACTCGACCGCCTCGTCGACTTCCTCGTGACCCTGACAGACGAGCGCTTCAAGCCGCAGGTCCCGGGCGCCGTGCCCTCGGGACTGGAACCGATCGGCAAGCTGCCCGACGCGCTGGTGTCGCGCCTCGGCCGTTTGAACTGACCTCGAATCGAAGGATGCATCATGGGTAAGAAACTCGTCTTGATCATCGCCGCTATCGCGCTGCTCGTCGTCGGCGCCATCGGCGGCATGAAATTTGCGGGCGACAACCGCGCGACCATCGTCGGAGATACCTCACGCTACACGGCAGAGACGAGCAGCGGCGGTCTGCTGACGCGCGCGGTCGGAGGGTCCGGGAGCGGCAACGTCCTCGAGGTGCGCGACGGCGAGTCGATCCAGGCGGCCGTGGCCGCGGCGTCGGAGGGCGACGTCATCCGCGTCTACCCGGGCACGTACAGCGAGACTGTGTACATCGACAAGGACGACCTCGTCATCAGCGGCGTCGTCATCGACGGGGCCTGGCCGGTCATGGAAGGCAACAAGGAACTCAACGACGCGATCCTGTACTCGGGCAACGACATCACGATCGAGCACCTGCAGATCCAGCACTATAAGGGCAATGCAATCATGGGTCAGGCCGGCAACAATTTCCTGATCCGCGGCAACAACATCATCGACACGGGAATTTACGGCATCTTTCCAGAGTTCGGCGAGAACGGGCTGATCACGCACAACGTGTTGAGCGGCATCGAGGACGCGGCCATCTACGTCGGCATGTGCGACTACATCCACGTGACCCATAACGAGGTCTTCGACAATGTGGCCGGCATCGAAATCGAGAACACTCGGCACTCGATCGTCGAGAACAACTACGTGCACGACAACACGGGCGGCATTCTCGTGTTCATCACGCCGGGCCTGCCAATTAAGACGACCTTCGACACAATCGTGCGCAACAATTTCGTCGTTGACAACAACACGCCGAACTTCGGCATTCCGGGCTCGACGGTGTCCGGTATTCCGGCCGGGACCGGGATCCTCAACATGGCCGGCGACCAGACCACGATCGAGGGCAACGTCATCACGGGCAACAAGACGATCGGCATACTGATCACCGATCACATGAACGCGCCCAACGTCACGCTCGATCCCGAGGCCGATCCCAACTCCGACGAAATCGCAATCCTCGACAACCTGATGTGGAACAACGGTTACGACACGATCCCGGAAGTCAAGGCGCTCAAGACGATCGAACTCGTCGAAGGCGACGTGCAAGTTCTCAACATCGGCACGAGTACGGGCAGCTGCATCCTCGATCACGACAAGTACGTCACGGTCGGCCTCAGGGACTTCGGTACCTGCGGGTTTACGACCACGGCCAGCATCGCGACCTACCTGCCCGAAACGCGCGCCGAGCGGCGCATCATCGCGGCCGAAGACATGGGCAAGCGCGCCTATTACGGCATCTGCGCGGGCTGCCACGCCTATAACATCAAGATGATCGGGCCGCCGACGCAGGTGATCCAGGCGCTCTACATGGATAACCCGCAAGGAATCGTCGACTACATCACGAATCCCGTGAAGAAGCGCGACGACTACCCCGAAATGCCGCCGCAGAATTACCTCTCCGAAGAGGTGCGCATGGCTGCGGCCGAGTTCATGCTACAGGTAAGCAAATAATGTCATCATGGAAGTCGTTCGCCACGGTCGATCCGTTCGCGGGCATGACGGGCGCCGCGCCGGGCCGCCTGCACAACCTCGTCGGCGGCCGCTGGGTCGATCCGGGCGTGTTCAGGGACGACATCGTCGATCCGATGAACGGCGCGGCATTTCTCGAGGTTCCCGACACGCAGGACCTTGCACCGTTCATCGCGGGGCTCGAGAGCTGCCCGAAGTCGGGCCTGCACAATCCGTTGCGCGACAATCATCGCTACGTTCACCTCGGCCGGGTCTGCGCGCGCGCGGCCGCCCTGCTCGCCCACCCGGACGTGGAGGAGTATTTCACCAAGCTGACGCAGCGGGTCATGCCGAAGAGCTGGAACCAGTGCCTGGCCGAAGTGACCGTGACGCGCGTCTTCCTCGAAAATTTCGCGGGCGACGGCGTGCGCTTTCTCGCGCGCGGTTTTTCGAACCCGGGCGACCACACCGGCCAGGAGTCGCGCGGCTATCGCTGGCCCTTCGGCCCGGTCGTCGTCGTGGCACCGTTCAATTTCCCGCTCGAAATCCCGGCGCTGCAAACGATGGGCGCGCTGTTCATGGGTAACCGACCGCTCGTCAAGGTCGATTCGAAGGTCAGCGCGGTCTTCGAACAGTTCGTCCGCCTGCTGATCCTGAGCGGACTCGATCCCCGGGATCTCGACTTCATTCACTGCCGCGGCGAAACGATGGGCCGCCTGATCGGCGAGGCGGCCGACACGATTCGCCTGGTCCAGTTCACGGGCTCGAGCACCGTTGCCGAAAAAGTCGCCGCGACGCTGCACGGCAGGGTGCGACTCGAGGACGCCGGCTTCGACTGGAAAATTCTCGGTCCCGACTACGACCCCGACTGGCTGGATTATGTCGCATGGCAGTGCGATGAGGACGCCTATAACGCCGCCGGCCAAAAATGCTCTGCCCAGAGTGCCTTGTTCGTGCACGACAACTGGGCCGAGGCGCTGTTGCCGAGGTTGGGGGAACTCGCCGCACGGCGCAGCCTGGACGACCTGACCGTGGGTCCGGTGCTGTCATGGACCAACGCACAGATCCGGGCCCACATTGACGCCGTGCTTGCCGTCGAAGGTACCGAACTGCTGTTCGGCGGCAACGAACTCGGCGGTCATTCGATCCCCGACTGTTTCGGCGCGTACGAGCCCACTGCCATTCGCGTCCCGCTGGCCGCGATGGCGGGCGAGCAGTTCGACCTGCTGGCGAAAGAACTGTTCGGCCCGTTCCAGGTCGTCGTGACCTACGGCGACGACGACCTCGACGCCGTGATCGGATTGTTCGAACGCATGCAGAATCATTTGACGGCCGCCGTCGTGAGCGCCGACATCCTGTTTCAGAACAAGGTGCTCGGCGCGACCCTCAACGGCACGACGTACTGCGGAATGCGGGCACGCACGACGGGTGCGCCGCAAAATCACTGGTTCGGCCCGAGCGGCGATCCGCGCGGCGCCGGCATCGGCACGCCCGAGGCCATCACCGTGACCTGGAGCGCGCACCGGGAAATCATCGCCGACCAGGGACCGCGGCCGGAGGGTTGGGTAACGCCGCCCGTCAGATAGCCGGCAGGCTACGCAGGTCGCCGTCGATGCCGATGAACTTCCTGAGGCGTGACGCGCCCTCGCGCAGCTCGGCCTGCAGGTTGATGCGGCGCACCGTGCTGCACTCGCGCTCGAGGGCCGCATTGTCGACTTCGACCTCGAGTGTAACGTCGTCGTTACGGAACAGGAGCGACCGGCGCGCATCAAAGCTCGACCAGCCGAGGAATTTGCGCGGATCGACGAAGCGGGCCTTGCTGCCGTCGGCCATTACGGCGCAGCACTCGGCGTAGCGCACCGGGATTTCCACACGATATTCGACGACGTCGGCGTGGCTCGCATTGCGCAAGGGAATCAGGTTGTCGAGGATCTTCGACGTGTTCATTCTCGTTTGCATCTCATACCCCCCGTGGGTGCTGGATTTCGGTCCTGCCTCGAGAACCGTTACAAACGAGACTACGAAAGAATTGACTCAAATTTTACAGAAAAAATTTTACACTGTTAATTTCACAAGATCGTCCCCTCGCCACGTGCGACGAGGAGTCGAGTCGCGCGCCGGAGCCGGCCGGATGCCCGCTCCGGCAATTTGACGCCGTTTACGGCCAGATATCCCGCTGCAGCACGACTTTCGCGATGCGCTGGATCGCGGACACGAGCGCCGCGTCCCTGAGCGTCGGCCCCGGGTTGCCCTCGTTGTAGCCTCCCTCGAATCTCGACCTCAGTTCCTCGAAGCGGTCGACCGTCTCGTCGACGGCGCGGCACATTTTCTCGTTCAGCCTGGTCTCGACCTTGTCGAGGCACCATTGCTGGTTCTCGAGGTTTTGCACCCACTCGAAGTAGCTCACGACGACACCGCCCGCGTTCGCCAGGATGTCGGGCAAAACGATGACGCCCTTCTGCCGCAGGACCTCATCGGCAACGGCCGTCAGCGGCCCGTTCGCGTCCTCGACGATCAGTTTCGCTTTGACGCGATGGGCATTGGCCGTCGTCACCTGGCACTCGAGTGCGGCCGGTATCAGCACGTCGCAGTCGTAGGCCAGAACGTCGTCGTTGCTGATCTTCTGCGCGCCCGGAAAGCCGACCACAGTGCCGGTCTCCTTCTTGAATTCCAGCACGTCGCGCGGGTCCAGCCCGTCGTCGTTGCCGATGCCGCCGCGCGAGTCGCTCACGGCGACGATGACCGCACCCGCATCGTGGAACAGGCGTGCCGAAGTCGAGCCTGCATTGCCATAGCCCTGAACGGCGACGCGCGCGCCCTCGAGCGTCTCGAGACCGGGCACGCCGTTGCGCCGCAACAGCTGTTCCGTCGCATACCAGCTACCGCGCGCCGTCGCTTCGTCGCGCCCGAGCGAGCCGCCGATCTCGAGCGGCTTGCCCGTGACGACGGCGAGATTGTTCTCGCCCGGGTGCATGAGGTCGTAAGTGTCGTAGATCCAGGCCATCGTCTGTGCGTTCGTATAGACATCAGGTGCCGGGATGTCCGTGTGAGGCCCGATGTTGTCGCCGAGTTCCGCCACGAAACGCCGCGTAATGCGCCGCAATTCGTCGCGACTCAGCTTTTTCGGGTCGCAGATGACGCCACCCTTGCCGCCCCCGTAGGGGATGTCGACGACGGCCGTCTTCCAGGTCATGAAGGCGGCCAGGGCCGTGACTTCGGCCTCAGTCACATCCGGGTGATACCGGATGCCGCCTTTGCCAGGTCCGCGAACCTCGTTGTGCAGGACCCGAAACCCGTGGAAAGTCTTGATCGAGTTGTCGTCCATGTAGACGGGAAACCGCACGTGAATGGTTCGTTTCGGGTTGATCAGGAAGTCGATGATCCCTTCCTTGATCCCGTCAACCCAGGTCAGGGCCCTCTCGAACTGCTGAGTAGCGTTCACGAAGAGGTCGAGACTCTCGGCGTTTCGAACAGGCGTATCCATAATGCACCTCGCTTGGAATAGAGAGTCGCCGATGGGATTTTCGCGCTTTTTTTGCCCCCCGGCCTTACGTAGATTCGCCTATTTGCCGTATATAATCCCCGATCCGAAAACGGGTACCGAAATGAACAAACCTGAACTATTGTCGCCCGCCGGCACCCTGAAGAACATGCGCTACGCGTTTGCGTACGGCGCCGACGCCGTCTATGCCGGCCAGCCGCGCTACAGCTTGCGCGTGCGCAACAACCAGTTCAGCAAGGAAGACGTCCTGGCGCAGGGCATCGAAGAGGCGCATGCAGCCGGCAAGCTGTTCTTCCTCGCGAGCAACATCGCACCGCACAACAACAAGCTGAAGCACTACATCCGCGACCTCGAGCCCATCATCGAGATGGGACCCGATGCTCTGATCATGTCCGACCCGGGCCTGATAATGATGGTCCGCGAGGCGTTCCCGCACATGCCGATCCACCTGTCGGTGCAGTCGAACGTCGTCAATTACGCCGCCGTAAAATTCTGGCAACAGATGGGCCTCGCACGCATCATTCTGTCGCGCGAGTTGTCCCTGAAGGAGGTCCGGCAGATTCGCGAAGAATGCCCGGACATGGAACTCGAGGTGTTCGTGCACGGCGCGCTGTGTATCGCCTACTCCGGACGCTGCCTGCTGTCGGGCTATATGTCGCACCGCGATTCGAACCAGGGCGCGTGCACCAACACCTGCCGTTGGAAATACAATGCCTACGAGGCGCGCGAAACCACGACCGGCGACGTCGCGCCCGTCGAATTCCGTCCGGGCGACATGCCGGTCGCGCTGCTCGAGGAA
>JBFJQO010000113.1:0-7494 GCA_041616535.1 Woeseiaceae bacterium
GCGCGGTGAAGAGTCCTGGCCAGTGTTCAACCTGTTCGACCTGGTCGAAAGCAACCTATTTCTGCAGGCGGCTGCAGAGTAAAAAGGTCCGATGTCTATGGCCACAAAAACTGACAACGCATCCACATTCAGAATCGTCGCCGGTGTCGCGGCGCTGCTGCTCCTCGCGGCGGCGGCCCTCGTCTATCTGCAAGCGCGCGGGGGCGGGGGCGGCGGATCGGCGCCCGAGCTGGCAGCGCTGTCGCAGGCGATCCCGTCGCAGGCGTCGCGTGCATTGGGTGGCGAGAACGGTGCGTTCGACCAGCTCGACGCCAGCGTGCGCAAGGTCGCCGCGTTGCGCCGGGGCGGCGCGCCGGGACGGTCCGCCGACTGGCAGCAACTGGAGTCACAGGCGTCTGCGATCCTGTCGAAGCGCAGCGAGGTGGAGTCCCTCAATGCCGCCGCACGTCAGCTTGCCGGCGACGCACGGGCCGTGCTGGACGGATCCGAGCCGCTGCTCGACCGGTCGGGCTCGGCGGCGATCATCCAGGAGTTCCAGCAGCGGGCGGACCGCGTCCGCCAGCGAGCGGCGGCGTTGCCCGCCGGCGGTGACGCGGCCGCGACCGCCATCGCGGAGGACGTCGCGTTCCTGCGCAGCGTCGTCGACGGGCTGAACGGCGATGCCACCGATCTCGACATCCGCCCGCTCGACAACGAGGGCCGCGAGACGGCCGTGGCGCCGCTGCTCGCGCTCGTCGCGAGCCTCGAGGAGCAGGCTGCCGCCGCCGGTGCCGCCGTCGGCCAGGTCAGCGGCCTCGCCGCCAACGAATCACAACTTGCCGCCACGGCCGACAAACTGTTGGCGTCGGCGTTCGGCAGTTCGGGTGCCGGCGGCTTGCTGCCCGATACCCTGAGAAACGTGTGGATACCGGTCGGTCTGCTGGGTCTTGCAATCCTGCTCGTCGTCGGCCTGCAGATGCTGCACAACAAGGTCGCGGTGTTCGAGCGCATGGCGCGCGAGCAGGCCGAGCGTAACGAACGTAACCAGCAGGCCATCCTGCGGCTGCTCGACGAGATGGGCAGCCTTGCCGACGGTGACCTGACCGTCGAGGCAACCGTGACCGAGGACATCACCGGGACGATCGCCGATTCCTTCAACTTTGCGATCGAGGAGCTGCGCAAGCTCGTCGCTACGGTCAACGAGACGGCCCTCATGGTCGACACCGCGACCAAGCAGACCGAGAACACGGCCGCGCATCTCGCCAAGGCCGCCGACAACCAGGCGCGCGAGATCAACGCGGCGACCGAGTCGATCGTGTCGATGGCCGCATCCATCGAGGAAGTTTCGGGCAATGCCGAACGCTCTTCCGACGTGGCACGCCACTCGGTCGAGGTTGCCCACAAGGGCGGCGAGGCCGTGCGTCGCACGATCGACGGCATGAACGCCATTCGCGAGACGATCCAGGAGACGTCCAAGCGCATCAAGCGTCTCGGCGAGAGTTCGCAGGAGATCGGCAACATCGTCGAACTCATCAACGACATCGCCGAACAAACCAACATCCTCGCGCTCAACGCTTCGATCCAGGCGTCGATGGCCGGTGAGGCTGGGCGCGGATTCGCCGTGGTCGCCGACGAGGTGCAGCGCCTGGCCGAGCGCTCGACGAATGCCACGAAGCAAATCGAAGTGCTCGTGCGCACGATCCAGACGGACACCAACGAAGCGGTGATCTCGATGGAACGCAGCACGACCGACGTGGTCGGCGGTGCGCTCCTCGCGGAGAACGCGGGCGCCGCGCTGGATGAAATCGAACAGGTTTCGAACCAGATTGCGAGCCTGGTCCAGAACATCTCCGGTTCCGCGCGCGAGCAAGCCGGCGCGGCGGCCGACGTGACGCGGCGCACGACGCGCCTCAAGGAGATCGGCGACCAGACCGGCAAGGCCACGACGGCGACGGCCATGTCGATCTCCAAGCTGTCGCAGCTCGCAACCGAACTCAGGAAAACGGTCGAGGGCTTCGCGTTACCGCCGGAGATGATGCAGGCCAGTGCGCTGCAGCGAACGTCGTCGAACGTCGCGCCGCGGCAAGCCGCGCCGCCGCAACCGCGACCGCCCGCGCCGAAACCGCCCGCGCCCAAAACGCAGGCGAAAACCGGTTAGCCGGCGGGCGCGGGCCACGCGAGCGATACGGACGACCAGATGACGGGGAATACCGGTACTCATGAGCAGATGATCGGCGACGACGACGCCCTGGGCGCCGTCAATGGGCTCGCGATCGTCAGCCGCGAGCTCATGGAGACGATCCGCAATGCGCACCTTGCGCTCGAGGATTGCGTCGACGGGCGTGGCGGCACGGCGGCACTGACGCGCGCGGGCGAACTGCTCCACCAGGCGGGCGGCGCGCTGCGCATCACCGAAACCTACGGTGCGGCCCTGCTCATCGAGGAGATGGAGCTGTGCTGCAAGTTCCTCGCCGGGTTGCGCTCGGGCAAGGGCCGCGAAGACGGTCTCGACGCGCTGACGCGATCGATGGTGCAGCTCCCGATCTACATCGAACGGCTGCTTGGCGGCGGTCGCGACATCGCGCTCGTTCTGTTGCCGATGCTCAACGATTTGCGCGCGGCGCGCGGCGAACCGCTGCTGTCCGAGGGCACGTTGCTACTCCTCAACCTGTCGCCGAAACGTTCGCGTGACAAGCGCGAGGAGCGCAAGGGGACCGGCGAGGATCCGGTCGTCGTCGCGCGGCGCCTGCGACCCAAGTTCCAGCTTGCCCTGCTCGGCTGGATAAAGGGCGGAGACAGCAAGCGCCACCTCGAAACGCTGAGCCAGGTCGCCGCGGCACTCGAGCACTCGGCGACCCGTGACGACATGTTCCAGTTGTGGATGGTGGTCGGCGGCGTGCTCGAATCGCTGCAGAACGGCGGACTCGAGACCTCCGTCGCGCTCAAGCGCCTGCTGGGCCAGGCCGACCGTCAGATCAAGTACGTCATCGACGAAGGCCTGCTCGCGTTCGAGCGGCACCCGATCGACGACCTGCTGAACAACCTGTTGTATTACGTCGCCCGATCGTCGACCGCGGGTGAGCGCATCAGCGAGATTCGTGCGGCGTTCAACCTGGCGGAACTGATGCCGGGCGACGAGCAGGTCGAACACGCCCGCGAAGCGCTGTCGGCGCCGAGCGCGAAGCTCATGGAAACCGTCGGCTCGGCCATCCGCGAGGACCTCGGTCGCGTCAAGGACGTGCTGGACATTTTCGTCCGCACGGGCATGAACAAGTCGTCCGACCTCGTCCCGCAGCTCGAACTCCTGAAGAAGATCAGTGACACGCTGGGCGTGCTCGGACTGGGCGGCCTGCGCGGCGACATCGACGGCGAGATCGAGCGTCTCAAAGCCGTTGTCAAGCAGGGCGGCATCGCCAACGATCGCATCATCCTGGACATCGCGTCGACGCTGCTGCGTGTCGAGGACAGGCTCGACCAGCAACTCGTGCGGCTCACGATGCCGGCCGAGCCGGCAGCGGAAGAAGGGGGCGAGGCTTCGCCCGAGCAGGACGAGGACTTCCGCAAGGTCGTCGAGTCGGTCATGCGCGAGTGCATCATCAATCTCGCGCGCATCAAGGAGACGATCAGCCAGAGCATCGCGGCGAAGGCGCCCTCGGCCGGGCTCGACAACGTCCCCGCGCTGATCAGCGGGATCAAGGCCGGGCTGCTGCTGCTCGACCGGCCGCGGGCAATGGAGGTCGTCGACCGCATCGGCAACCTGATCAAGGCAATGCTCAATGCAGGCGGCCCGGTGGCACTGACACAAAAGGAAACGGACCGACTGGCAGACGCGATCGTTTCGATCGAGTACTACATGGAAACGGTCAAGGCCGGCCGCAGCGAGCCCTGGTACATGCTGGACAATGCCGAGGCCTGTCTTGTGGTACTGCGCGACGTCGAACATCGCATGAAGCAGGTCGAGTTCACCGAGCCCGAGCCGCTGACGCAGACACAAAAGATGGCGATGGCAGATATCGAGGCCGAAGCACAACGGGCGATGGCGGAGGCCGCGACGGACATGCCTCAGATGCAGGTGACCGACGTCATACCGCTGCCCGTCGTGGCGCCGGACGCCGAACACCTCGATCCCGAACTGCTCGAACTGTTTATCGAGGAAGCGAAAGAAGAAATCGTCTCGATCAGGCGTAACCTGCCGGCGTGGGTGGAATCGCCGGACGACCTCGAGACCCTGATAACGGTGCGCCGCTCGTTCCATACGCTCAAGGGCAGCGGCCGCATGGTGGGCGCCGAGCGCATCGGCGAATACTGCTGGGCGGTCGAAGATTTGCTCAATCGCCTGATCAATCGCACGCTGAAACGCACGCCGCCGATGGTCGAGTTCATCGTCGAGGCGGCCGCAGCCGTGCCCGAGCTCGTCGAGCAGCTCGAGGTCGGCGCCGAGCCTGCCGCGGACATCTCGTTGCTGATTGCGCGGGCGAGCGCGTTCGCCGAAGGCGACCCCAATGCGGCGATCCTGCAAATCAGTCGACCGGTCGGCGAGGAGCCAGCCCCGGAACAGCCGGCGCTCGAAATGGATCCCGTGCTGTACGACATCTTCTCGAAGGAGACGGCGGGGCATCTCCAGGTCGTCACCGACTACCTCGCCGCCTGCGAAGGGCACGAGCCGCCCTTCGACGTGACGGACAAGCTGCACCGTGCGTGCCACACGCTGCACGGTAGCGCCAACATGGCCAACGTCGAACGCGGCGTGGCGGTTGCGGCGGCGCTGAATCGCTTCGTCAGGCGCGTCTACGACCACAAAGTGGGCTTCCAGAAGTCGGGACTCGACGCGCTCAAGGCGGCTGCGCGCGCGATCAACACGATTGTCGCCGACATCAACAGCCCCAATCGCGACCGCGCCGACTACACGGCACTGATCAAACACATCAACAAGCTCGCCAACGCCGTGCAATCGGAAGCGACGATGGCGCCCGTGCCGCCCGAAGCCGCTCCGGCGAGTCGCCCCGAGCGTGCGCCCGAGCCATCGCCCGTCGCCGAGGTCGTCAGCGACGAGCTCGAATACGACGCCGAGATCGCGGCGATCTTCACCGAGGAATCGGCCGAGCTGCTGGAGTCCGCGGACAAGGCACTGATCGAATGGATCAAGGAACGCTCGGCGCAACCGATGGATGAGCTGAAGCGCCACCTGCACACACTGAAAGGCGGTGCGCGCATGGCCGGTATCACGGCCATGGGGAATCTCAGCCACGAGATCGAGACCCTGCTGATCTCCGTTGACGACGGCCGCGTCAAGGCGACGCCCGCGATCGAGGACTTGTTGCAACGCAGCGTGGACGAGTTGCACCACATGCGCGATCTCGTCATATCGAGCAAGCCCGTACGGGCTGTGCCCGACCTCGTACAGCGTATCCAGCAAGCCAATGCCGGCTTCGAGATTGCCGACGACGTCGAAGTCGTTGCCGAGGAAACGGGCATCGAACAGGCGCAGCCTACCGAGTTCACGATCGAGCCCGAAGACACGGTCAGCATGGTGATCGTCGATTCGCCGCTGGCCGACGAACTCGCCGTGATCGGCCGGGAAAAAGGCGAGGCGCCGGCCGGGCCGGTTGCGGCCGAACCCGAGCAGCCGCCCGAACCCGAATCCAAGCCCGAACCCGAGCCCGAGCCCGAACCCGAGCCCGAACGCAAACGCGAACGCGAGGCTGCCACGGTCATCGCCAAGCCCCCGCCGACGAAACCGACGAGTGCGCCGGCCGAGGTGCGGCCCCTGCGAGCGCAGGACCAGCGCCAGGAATTCGCGCGCGTCGATGCGGACCTGCTCGAAGACCTGCTCAATGCCGCCGGCGAGATCAGCATCTACCACTCGCGCCTCAACCAGCAGGTCAGTTCGTTCGACTTCCATGTCGTGGAACTCGAGATGACGATCGCGCGCTTGCGCCAGCAGCTGCGCAAACTCGAAATCGAAACCGAGGCGCAGATCATGCACAGCCATCAGGACACGCTGGTGGCGAAGGACTTCGATCCGCTCGAACTCGATCGTTATTCCAATATCCAGCAGTTGTCACGCGCACTCTCGGAGTCGGCCAACGACCTCGGCAGTCTCAAGGACCTGCTGAAGTCGGTCACCAACGAGGCCGAGAGCCTCCTGGTCCAGCAGTCCCGCGTGACCGCGGAACTGCAGGACGGACTGATGCGCACGCGCATGGTGCCGTTCGAGCGTCACGTTTCCCGCCTGACCCGCATCGTGCGACAGGCCGCGCAGGAAGCCGGCAAGCGCGCCGAGCTGGCCGTCGAGGGCGCCTCGGGCGAACTCGACCGCCAGGTTCTCGACAAGATGCTGCCGCCGTTCGAGCATATGCTGCGCAACGCCGTCGTTCACGGCATCGAGGACGCGGCGACGCGCCAGAAGGCCGGCAAGCCGGCCGTCGGCCGCATCACGATCCGCCTGCACCGCGAAGGGGCCGAGATGGTCATCGACGTCGCCGACGACGGTGCGGGCCTCGACGTCGATTCGATTCGTCGCAAAGCCTACGAACTCGATCTGCTGCAGCCCGAGAGCAAGGTGACGGACGAGGAAATCATGTCGCTGATCCTGACGCCGGGTTTCACGACGGCCGGCACGGTGACGCAATCGGCCGGCCGCGGCGTCGGCATGGACGTCGTTGCCAACGAGGTCAAGAAGCTCGGCGGCTCGCTGCGCATCTCGTCGGTCACGGGCCAGGGCACGAATTTCACGGTGCGGCTGCCGTTCACGCTTGCAATTACGCAAGCGCTGATCGTGCGCACGGGCGAGGAGGTCTACGCGCTGCCGCTGCCGACCGTCGAAGGCGTCGCGCGCATCCCGCGCGGCGAGCTCGAGAATCTGCTGAGTCAGTCCGAGCCGAGCTACCAGTACGGCGAGCAGACCTACAAGTTCCGCCATCTGGGCATGTACCTCGGCGGGCAGGCGGCCAAGCTGCCCGAAGACGACGCGTCGGTTCCGGTCATCCTCGTGCATGCCGGCGAGTACTCGGCCGCGCTGCTCGTGGACGAGATGCTCGCGAGCCGCGAGATCGTCGTCAAGGCCGTCGGGCCGCAGCTTGCGGGCATCCGCGGCGTCTCCGGTGCGACGATCCTGGGTGACGGCCGCATTATCCTGATCCTCGACATCCACGCGCTCGTGCGGACGGGCGCGCCGGTCGTCGAGATCCGGAAGGCGGCGCCGACGCCGGCCGACGACCGGCCGCTGGCCCTCGTCGTTGACGATTCGATTACGGTGCGCCGTGTCACCGAGCGCTTCCTGCACCGCAGCGGCATGCGGGTCGAGACGGCCAAAGACGGCCTCGACGCGATCAGCGTGATGCAGGACCATAAACCCGACGTCATCCTGCTCGACATCGAGATGCCGCGCATGGACGGCTACGAGTTCGCCTCGCACGTGCGCAACGACCCGCGCGTCGCCGACGTACCGATCATCATGATCACGTCCCGCGTGGGCGACAAGCACCGCGCGCGGGCCATCGAGCTCGGCGTCAA
>JBFJQO010000114.1:0-7477 GCA_041616535.1 Woeseiaceae bacterium
GCAAGTGCCAGCGCCGCGAGCGCCCTCACGCGGCTTCCACGACGACGCGGTCGCGGCCCGCCGATTTGGCGGCATACAGGGCCACGTCGGCGCGCGCGATCAGCGCGTCGCCCATCGTCTTGAGGTCGTTCTCGCCGGACCGCGGGCTGGCCTCGGCAATGCCGATCGACGCCGTAATCGTGATCGCCTCACCGCACGGCAGGTCGATGGGTGACGACGACACCGCGGCACGGATGCGCTCGGCGAGCGTCGACGCGGCATTGACGGTCGTGTCGGGAAGCAGTACCACGAATTCCTCACCACCGTATCGCGCCGCGACGTCGCTGGCCCGGACTTCGCTCTCGATCCGTTGCGCGAGTTCCCGCAGGACGGCATCACCCGCCGCATGACCCCAGGTGTCGTTGACCTTCTTGAAGTGGTCGATGTCGAGCATCAGGCATGCGAGCGTCGTGCCGTCGCGCCGCGCGCGCGCGAGTTCCTCGCCGAGGCGCACCGCGAGATAGCGGCGGTTGTTCCAACCCGTCAGTACATCGGTAAAACCGCTGCGCAACAGCCGCGCCCGGTTGATGACGTTTTCGATGCAAAACGAGGCGATGACGCCGAGGTGCGCGAGGAAGTCGCTCGCGTGTATGTGTGTGAAACGCAGCGGGTCGTTGCTGCACAGGTTGATGCTGCCGAGCAACTTGCCGCGACGCGTCAGCGGGATCATCGCGATGCTGCGCGCGTCGCCGGCGTTCGGGCAGATCAGCTGGTGGTCGCAGGCGGCGAACTTGCCGAGCCAGGGTTGCTGCAGCGCGATGTACTGCGGTGCGAGTCCCGACATCGACTCCACGATGAGCAGGTCGTTGAAGTCCTCGGCCGGCGTGCCATTGGCCAGCAGCAGGTGACGAACGTCATGATCCGGATCGCAGAGTACGACGCTGACGTAGTCGACGCCGTAGCTCACGCGCAGGCCGTCGATCAGGGTCCCGATCAGCGCGTCCAGGCTTTCCGCCTGCAGCAACTGCAATTCGCGCTGTTGCGCGCGACGCAGGATCTCGTCGTTGCGCTTGGCCTCGGCCGTCATTTCCTCGAGCCGTCGGCGCGTCGCCTCCAGCTGCGCCGCGAGTTCTTCCCTGGACGTCATGTCCTCAACCCCTCATTGCGAGATAGTCACGTCCTTTTTCCATGAGTTCGACGAAGGCAGCCTCGTCACCGTCCGCAACCGTTTCCCGGATCCGCCGCGCGGCCTCGCAAAGCGCGTCCAGCGGCCCAAGCCCGAATTTATTGAGATTCTGGATCTCAAAATACAGGTGTGGATTGTCCTGCGCCACCGCGGCCGAGACCAGCAATTGCGAATCGAAGGTCGTCGACGACATTTTTGCGAGCTTCGGCGCCGCCTCGCCGCTTTCGGCGAGCGCCGTGAAGAAGGCGATATTCAATGCGTGCGACAGCCCGAGGACGTAGGCGATGAGCCGATCGTGGTCATCGAGCCCCATGTCCAGTTGCTCGACCATGGTCGCGGCAAACAACTCCTTGGCGTCGGCCGTGGCTTGGGCGTCCCCGGCGTCGCAGAAAATCAGGTGGCGTCCCGACAGCAGGCGCGTGTCCGGGCCGAACATCGGGTGCAGCGACGTGACGCGGCACCCGGCCGCTCGAAGTTCTGCGAGACCGTCGATGAGCGGCGACTTGAGCGAGCCGATGTCGAAGACGAGCCCCTTCGGTTTGAGCACGGCGAGCTGCGCCAGGATACGGCCCGACACGGCAAGCGGCGCCGCGACGACGATCACGTCGTAGTCCACGCCGGCGTCCGTCCAGTTGCGGAACCGGTTCGAGCCGTCCTCGACCGACAGGTCGGCGACACTCGTCGCGAAGCCCTGCGAGGCGAAGAAATCGGCGAACCAGCGGCCCATTTTGCCCGCGCCGCCGATCACGAGCGCCTTGCGGCCGTCGCCCCTGCCCTCGGCAACGACCCGGTCGCGTTCCTGGCTCTCGAGCGATGTCCGTATCAGCAGCTGCAGCAGGTGCTCGACCAGGTCCGGGTCGACGCCGAGTTGCCCGGCCTGTGCGCGCCCCATGTCGAGCACCTCTTTCTCACGCTTGTAGTCGCGCGTGCCCGTGCCCGTCGAGCGCTTGCTCCTGCCGATCTCGCTTACGACCTGCTGGCGCTCGGCGATCAGTTCGACGAGTTGGCGATCGACGGCGGAGAGCTTGCTGCGTAGTTCATCGAGATCCATCACCCGTCTTTTACAGGAGTCGCGCGCGCAAAAAAAGCCGGCCCGAACAAGTCGGGCCGGCGCGTCACGTCCTTATGACAGGTGCGGCATCAATGCCTGCGTCGGCGGTCACGACGATCGTGACGGTGATGACGCCGGTCTCGATCGTGGTGCCGCTCGCCGTAACGGAACGCGTAGTAGTCGTTCCAGTAATTGGCGCTGCGGAAGTAGGTCCGGCCGAAGCGACGCTCGAAACGCCAGATGTCGTGGAGGTGGGCCCACGCCAGGCGCCGGTCATGCTTCAGCGGCGTGTGGCGGTACCAGTGGCGAAAAGCCTTGTTGCGCTTCAGCCAGCGCGGCATGTGATGCGAGCGATGCAGCTCGTATCGCGAATAATGATACGCCGGCGGCTCGTACAGGTTGCGAACCTCCTTGTGCGCAGCGGCCTCGGGCGAATTCAAGAGCATGAGGCCACCGGCGATCAGTGCTGCTGTAACTACCTTGTTCATAACGTCCTCCGGTTTGTCCCAGTGCAGCTTCAGGGTATGACTTCACACATGAACCGCGAGTGAACTTGTGCGACCATGCGTGCTAGAAAAATGAACGAGGGGTGAACGATGAAGACACGTGCCGCCGTGGCCTGGGAAGCCGGCGAATCGCTCGAGATCGAGATGCTCGATCTCGATGGCCCGAAGGCCGGCGAGGTTCTGCTCAGGAACGTGGCCACGGGCGTCTGCCACACCGACGCCTTCACGCTGTCGGGCGAGGACCCGGAGGGGCTTTTCCCGGCCGTGCTCGGCCACGAAGGCGGCGCCATCGTCGAGGAAATCGGCAAGGGTGTGACCTCGGTCGCTGTCGGCGATCACGTCATCCCGCTGTACACGCCCGAATGCGGCGAGTGCAACTTCTGCACGTCCGGCAAGACCAACCTGTGCCAGGCGATCCGCGCCACGCAGGGCCGGGGTCTCATGCCCGACGGCACGTCACGCTTTTCGCACAAAGGCAAGACCGTCTACCACTACATGGGCACCTCCACGTTTAGCGAATACACGGTGCTGCCGGAAATTGCCGTCGCAAAAGTCAACCAGAAGGCGCCGCTCGAGAAAATCTGCCTGCTCGGTTGCGGCATCACGACCGGCATCGGTGCCGTTCTGAACACGGCCAAAGTGGAGCCCGGCGCATCGGTCGCCGTCTTCGGTCTCGGCGGCGTCGGCCTGAGCGCGATCCAGGGTGCGACGATGGCGAAAGCGGGACGTATCGTGGCCATCGACATCAACGAGGACAAGTTCGAACTGGCGAAGCAGCTCGGCGCGACCGACACCGTCAACCCGGACGACTACGATGCCCCGATCCAGGACGTGATCGTCGAACTGACGAATGGCGGCGTCGACTATTCCTTCGAATGCGTCGGCAACGTCGAGCTGATGCGTTCGGCGCTCGAGTGCTGTCACAAGGGTTGGGGAGAGTCGGTCATCGTCGGTGTCGCCGGCGCGGGCCAGGAAATCTCGACACGCCCGTTCCAGCTCGTGACCGGCCGCGTCTGGCGCGGCACGGCGTTCGGCGGATGCAAGGGCCGCTCGCAGCTGCCCGGGATGGTCGAGCAGTACATGAGCGGCGAGATTGAGATCGACGAGTTCATTACCTATACGATGCCGCTCGACGACATCAACCGGGCATTCGACCTGATGCACGAGGGCAAGAGCATTCGCTCCGTGATCCACTACTGAGCCGTGTCCAGAATCGCCGTCGCAACCACGTCGCAACTCGCGGCCGATGCTGCGCGCGAAGTCGCGGATGTCGGCGGCAATGCCGTCGACTGTGCGCTCGCCGCCGCGCTGCTGACGATCAATGCCGAGCCCGGCGTCTGTGCGCTCGGCGGCAGTGCCTTTATTACGATCTGGAGCGACGGCGAGGACCCGATCACGGTCGACGGCAACGTGGCCGTCCCCGGCATCGGGCTCGCCGAGCACGAACGGTGCCGCGGTGCCGTCGAGGTGGAGCTCGCCTATGGCGGCGGAATCACGACGCTCGTCGGGCCCGGCTCGGTCGCCGTGCCCGGCACGTTGGCCGCAATGGAAGATGCCTGGACGCACTACGGCCGCGCGCCGTGGCGGGCCATTTTCGAGCCGACGATTCGTGCCTGCCGCGACGGCTTCCCGCTGTCCGCCGCGTGCCGCTACTACCTCAATTACTCGGGCGACGTCGTTTTCGGCCGCAGCAAGGACGGTCATCGGGCGTTGCACCGCGAGGACGGCTCGCTCGTTGACGCCGGGGACACGATCGTCGTCCCGCACCTGGCCGACTCGCTGGACGCCATCGCCAACGAGGGCGCTCGCGTTTTCTACGAAGGCGACATTGCCAGGGCGATCGCAGCGCATTGCCGCGGCGGCGAAGGCATGCTGAATCTCGACGACCTTCGCGGTTACCGCGCGATCGAGCGGCAGCCCCTGATCACCCGTATCGGCGACTGGCAGCTCGCGAGCAATCCGCCGCCCGCGGTCGGCGGTTCGGTCCTCGCCGCGATGCTGCTGGCCTGCGCCGACCTCGACATCGAGCGCTGGGACGCCACCGCGCTGCTCCAGCTGATCACCGCGCAGCGCGCCTGCCTCGACTTCCGGCAACGCCGCCTGGATCTTGCCGACGACGTCGGCCCGGAAGCGGCGGAACTGGTCGAGTCCGCTCGCAGCGGCCGCCTGCTGTCGCGCTGGACGTCGGCGTCGACGGTGCACACGTCGGTCGTCGACGACAGCGGCAACGGCTGCGCCATCACGGCATCCTCGGGTTACGGTTCCGGCGAGATGCCCGACGGCACGGGCCTGTGGCTGAACAACTGCCTCGGCGAAATCGAACTCAACCGGCGCGGGCTCGACGCCGGGCCGGCCGGTACACGCCTGCCTTCCAACATGGCGCCGAGCGTCGCGCGGCGTGACGGCGCGGTGCTGGCCGTCGGATCGCCCGGGGCCGATCGCATCACGACCGCAATGCAGCAATTCCTGATCAACTACCTGCAACTCGGCATGCCGCTGGCCGACGCGATTGCGCATCCTCGCGTGCACGTGGACACGAGCGGCGACACGGTGCAGCTCAAGGCGGAACCGGGTCTCGACTTGCCCGACGTCGACCTGCCGGTGACGGTCTTTCCCGAACTCGTCATGTACTTCGGCGGCGTCGGCGCCGCCGTATTCGATCGCACGGCGGGCTTCGACGTCGCGGCGGACCCGCGGCGCGAAGGCGGCGTGTACAACCCGGACGCATGAAACTGGAAGCCGTCTCAAGAATACTTGCGCTGGCGCTGCTCATGACGGCAACCGGCCTCGTCCGGGCCGAGACGCTCACGCGCGGCAGCAACCTGTCGGTGGATGCCGCGGACGACGGCCGCATGCTGATCGATCTCGCGGGCGGCCTATGGCTCGTCCCGCACGGCGGCGGCGAAGCGCAGCAGCTCGCACGGGACGCGAATTCCGTGCGCCGCCCGCGCTGGTCGCCGGACGGCACCCGCATCGTCTACACGGCGTCCGATGGCGATGCGCAGCGCTTGTGGTTGCACGACGTCCCGAGCGGCGATACGCGACGCATTGGCGCGAACGGCGGACTCGACCTGCATCCCGAGTGGCATCCGGGCGGCGAGCGCATCGTCTACGCCGCGGACCGGCGCAACAGCGGGCTCGACCTCTGGGAGATCGATCTCGAAACGGGGCTGCAGTGGCGCCTGAGCGATCATGCCGGCGACGAGACCGAACCGGCCTGGTCGGCCGACGGCCGCGACCTGCTTTATGTGCATCGCGACAGCGACTCCTGGTCGCTGGTCCTGCGTCCGCACGGCTTGCCCGAGGAGCGGCTCGTCACGAGCGACACGCGCATCGCGGGACCGTCGTGGCGGCCGGATGGCAGCCTCGTCATGTACTGGCAGGAAGACGGCGACGACCTCGTCCTGAACATGGTCATCCTCTCGACGCCGCGTCTCGTCCGGCGCTTTGCGGACGGTGAAGATTTCACGGCGGCACCGGTCAGCTGGCTCGACCGCCATCGCATGTTCTATGTGGCCGACGGCGTGATTCGTCAGCGCCTGTTCAATGCGTGGTCGTCGCGCACGGTGCCGTTTCGCGCGACGATGTCCGCGCACGCGCCTGCCGCCGTCGAGCGCGTGCGACGCAAGCTGCCGCGTATCGACGTCCCGGACGGCACGTTCGTCGTGCACGCGTCGCGCCTGTTCGACGGCGTGGTCGGTGCCTACCAGGCCGACCGCGACATCGTCGTTGAAGGCGGGCGCATCGCCGCGGTCGAGGACCACAGGGAACGGCCCGGCGCAATCGTCATCGACATGGGCGATCTCGTAGTTATGCCGGGCCTTGCCGACGTGCGCACTCGCCTGCCGGAGGGGGCAGACGAGACGACCGGGCCATTGCTGCTGGCCGCGGGCGTCACGACGCTCGTCGCCGAGCACGAGGAGGCCGGGCACCTCAACCGCGTGTGGTCGGGCAAGGAACTGCCGGGGCCGCGCTTGCTGCGGGCCGCTGACTGGGCCGCCGGCGCCGTCTCGGAGCTGGCTGACAGCCAGACGCCGGGACTCGCCGGCGTACTGGACTCCCGCCCGGCCCGGCTGATCGGCTTCGACGACGTCATCGCACGACGATTCGGCGAGCCGCCCGTGATCGAGGCGGGACGCACGTCCGTCGTGCTCGGCAGTCGCGGCAACGGCCTGCCCGCGGGCATCGGGCTGCACGCGGAGTTACGCGCACTCGTCGCGGCAGGCTTGCGCCCCGAACAGGCGCTGCGAGCTGCCGGCGTGAATGCGGCTGCCGCACTCGGCGTGGATCCCGCGCTCGGCCGGGTTGCCACCGGCGCGGTCGCCGACCTCGTCTTCGTCGACGGGGACCCGCTGGATCGCGTCGACGATGCCCTCAACGTCGTCGCCATCGTGCGCAATGGCCGCTTTTTCAGCATCGCAGGGCTGATCGAGCGTGCCGAAGCGGCCCGAAACGTCGAATAATTTGACAAAAACGGCCCATTTGCGACAGTGGCCGGCGCGCACAGCCCGATTCGACATAATGACGCTGCAAGCCTCGCCCCACATAGCGCAATCGGCAGGCCCCGTCGGCCGCAATCTCCGCCTTTTCATGCGCTTAAGCGCAGCACTTCGGCGAGTGTCTGACTTCGGGCCGGGCCGACCGTCGGTATCCTTTACAAGAATTGATTACAGATGCGACAAATTTGCATTGACCGAACGCTAAATCGTTGAATTTGGGTTGGGGCGCGCGGCGTTGGCACAGGTCTTGCTTTGA
>JBFJQO010000115.1:0-7350 GCA_041616535.1 Woeseiaceae bacterium
AACCGCTATTGGCCGAATCTGAACTGTCCTGCAGGTATTCCTTGAGCATCGTGACAAACGCATCGGCCTGGCGAGTCGACCACGATGTGTCGACGAGATCCGGAATCTGCAGGCATTCATCGTCGCGCGCTTTGTCGAGCGCCTTCTCGACGAGTTCCCCGGCCTCGAGCGGCAGATCCACGGTGACTGTCATCATGCCGCGGTCGGCGTTGCGGCGGACCCGCAGGGACCGATTTGCGAACGCCTGTTCGGCGATGGCGAGCGAAGACGCCTCGCCCATGCGCAACTCGCGGCACCGCTCGGCCACGGTCGTTGCGGTGTGCCTGAAGGCGAACTCGAGCAACGCTGCCTCGTTGCCGTGATTCGCAACGCGGGTCAGCGCACGCACCTTGGCATAGGACAGCTCACCCACGCAAAACGACGCAGCGATCAGTGGCAGCTCCTTTAATGCCCGGGCCACGCGCACTTTTTCGCGCGCGGTCGTCATCGACAGGTCACAGCGCCAGGCTAGCCACTCGGCGCAGTTCTCGAGACCCCACTTGAGGAACCCGGCGCGCTCCTCGAACTCGCGGATCATGATCAGCAGCTCGTACGTCGCGACGTTGATGCGGGTGCACAGATCGAGGATTCCTTCGTCGAGTTCCTCGATCGAAACGAGGGCGGGGCCGGCGGATTCAACAGGCTTCATGAGCGTCTCCAGGAAAGGAATGAAGACCTGTTATTATATACAGTATCTAGGATAAAAACTATTGTAATTCAGTTATTTATGGGTAGAAATGGCGGGCGACAGCGTCGCCGGCAAGCCGGTAAGGTGACCGAACCTCAATGCTATTCAGGATTGACTGGTGCGTCGTTCCGGCTACTTCGAGACGACGACGACCTCGCCCGTTTCCCGGTCATACTGAAGCAACGCACCGAATGTTGCAGCCAAAAGTTGCTCCGCGGACGCCGGCTGGACCTCGAGCAGCAAGGTGCTGCGCGGCAGCGTGACGCACTGGTCGGTGTCGAGATCGATACTGTAGAGCGAGCTGCCGAGAACCAGCAGCTCATTTGCTGCCGCATTGTGGCGAATCTGCATCAATCCGTCGAATGCCGGCGCTTCGCCCAGGTCGCAATTCGTGACGAGCGCCTCGCGATCGCCTGTTTCGAGATTGACCCGGAATACCGAACCGGACGATTGCCCGGCTGCGAATATTTCCGAGGGTGTCGGCGATGACGTCAGTGATACGAGTGTTCCGAACGCATTGCCACTGCCCTTCTCGCCCGCACGCGAAACAAGCTCGATCATGCCAGTGTCGAGTCCCAGCGCATACACACCGTCATTGCTCGGGTCGCTGATGAGCAGGCGGTTGTTGCCGGAATCGAGCAACAGGCCATTGACGTGCTCCAGCACCGTCGAATCGATACTCGCCACCTCGCTGACGGCCTCGGTATCGAGATCCACAACCAGTATGCGATGCCGGAACGACACGAAGACCCGGCGCGCTGCCTCGTCGAGCGCGAGTCCGCTCGCCACGTAATTGAAAGGCTGGTTGATGTCGCCAATTTCGCGCCGATCGCCCGTCGTCAGATCGATTTCGAACAGTCTCTCGGCCACGTTGCCGCCGTCATCGGCGACATAGGCGCGGCTCGCGTCGGCCGAAATCGCGAACTTCCGCGGCACGACCAGCGGGTTCCCGGACCCGATTCGCCTCGAAATGAACTCCGAGCGCTCGCCCGTCGAAACATCTACGGCGATCAGAGTATCGAGGGACTCGTCGCCGACAACGACCCGATTGTTGGCGGCATCGAAGCCAATAGCACGAATCTGGGCGAACGCGAGTGGGTCATTCGGACCTGCAATCGAAACGTTTTGCCGCGTTCCGGCAACCAGGTCAATCTCGTCGATGCCCTCGAACGTCGCGACATAGACAAGGTCGTTCGCCAATTCGGGATGCGCGACGAACCCGCCGATATTGAGTCCCGGCGTCAGGTCGGAACGCGTCCCGTCTGCCAGCGACACGGCGGTCAACGGCGCCAGAGGGCTGATGTCGTGCAGGCCGACAATCCGGTCGTCGTCCAACGCGATTCGCAGCACCATCCACGGCCTGGGCTCCATTGGATCGGTTTCCGAGAGCATCGCGAATCCGAGGGTCGCCAGGTCGATCTCGACGACTCGAGACTTGGTATACCACTGGCCGTTTTCCGGCACGAAATTGATGAGCACGTAAGCGCTCGTATGTGTATCGCCGCAGACGAGTTCACGCACGGATCCGGGTTTGAATTCCGCGCCGCTATCGAGGAACGCGACGGGGAGATTCGAAAGTACCGAATCCTGACCGGTTGCCAGAACGTACCGGTGCAGGTTCCAGTTGTTGCCAGTATCGAGACCGAGATACAGAATTTCGTCTTCGAAGCGCCGGAAGCAGGTCAGCGGCGGCGCGGCCCGAAGGCTCCCGAAGACCGTCTGCTCGCCCGTGCCGTAATCGTATTGCACGAGGTTCTGCACCACCCCCGTACCCGTCAGTGTATTGCTCAGGCCGACGACACGAGTCGCATCCGGGTCTAGCGTGAACGTGATCGGTACTTCGAGGTACTTGATCGTCGCCGTGTCCGCGTCCTGGGTGACGGCGCCGTTCCTGTCTTCGACCGCAACCCCGATCTTATTGACGCCGCTGCTGAGCGGGACCCGCGCCGACCAAGTTGCGTTCGAGCCGTTTACGGCAAGGCTGGCGACTATGCCGTTGACCGACACACCGGCTATACCGTCAGGATCGCTCGCAGAGCCGCTGACGGTAACTGTTTGCGTCATTGCGCTGGACGTCTTCCAAGGGAAGATGATTTTCGCGGTCCCGTCCGAGTTCGGCGGAGGGTTCGTCCCACCACCCGTGTTGCCGCCGCCGGACGAGCCACCGCCCCCGCAACCGCCGACTGCGACCAGAAGCAGAACCAGTGTGACACTCGGGAATCTCCGTATCGGGTCTTGTCGCCCAGTTGGCTGTTTTTTTCTCATATTTATTGGCACCGATCGTACCCTGCGGTGGGCAGGTCGAGACGCCAGGTTGGCCTACGCAACCGCGCGCGTCACGCGCTTGGGTTCGGAAACACCGTAGCCTTGCGCGTAGTCGATGCCCATGCCTCGCAGCATCGTGATGATCTCTTCGTTTTCCGCAAACTCGGCAATCGTCTGCTTGCCGGTAAGGTGACCGATTTCATTAATCGAACGTACCATCTCGCGGTCGATCGGATCATGCAGTATCTCCTTGACGAAGCTGCCATCGATTTTGAGGAAATCCACCGGAAAGTGCTTGAGATAGCCGAACGACGACAGGCCCGTGCCGAAGTCGTCGAGGGCAAACTTGCACCCGAGCTCTTTTAACGCGTTGATGAAGCGATTGGCTTGCGAGTAGCTCGCGATAGCCGCTGTTTCCGTGATTTCGAAACAGATTTTCGTCGCGTCGATGCCGCTCATCTGAAACTGGTCGACGACGAAGGGCAGGAATTTCTCGTCGCCGAGGCTCTGCCCAGAAAGGTTGATCGAACACAGCGACAGGCGTTCGCGCTCGTCGGCTTCCGACACGAGCCAGCGAAACGCGCTGCGAATGACCCAGCGATCGATCTTCGGCGTAATGCCGTAGCGCTCGGCCGCCTCGATGAAAAGCCCGGGCGAAATGATGCCGCCGTTTTCGTCGCGCATGCGCAAGAGAATCTCGTAATGCGAACCCTCCTCTTCGGCCTGCAGCGGCTGGATGGTCTGCCGGAACAACTCGAACCGGTTCTCTTCGAGCGCATTGTTGATGCGTGCCGCCCACTGCATCTCGCGGCGGCGGCGCATCAGGTCGATGTCGTTTTCCTGGAAACTGTGGATGCGGTTGCGTCCGGCTTCCTTGGCGGCCGCGCACGCGCTGTCCGCGGCCGTCAGTAACGCGGCGACGTCTTCGTTGTCCGCCGTAATGGGCACGACTCCGATGCTCACGCCGAGCCGGAAGGTGCGGTCTTCCCACACGAACTTGTAATCGCCGATCGCCATGCGCAGCGTCTCGGCCGTGTTCATCGCCTCGTCGAGGCTGCAGCTCTCGAGCAAAACGCCGAACTCGTCGCCGCCGAGCCGGGCCAGCGTGTCGCGCCAGCGGATTTTCGATTTCAGCAGCGTGCCGAGCTGGCCGAGCAGCGCGTCGCCCGCACTGTGCCCGCAGGAATCGTTAACGATCTTGAACTGGTCGAGATCGAGGTACAGCAGCGCGTACGAGGTTTCCCGAGCCCTGGCACTCTTGAGGGCGCGCTCGACGCGGTTCTCGAACTCGGCGCGATTGACGAGACCGGTGAGGATGTCGTGGCTGGCGTGATAGCTCAGCCGCCGGTTCAGGTCCCGCGACTCGGAAACGTCGTGGAATACAAGCACCCCGCCCGTGACGATCCCCTTGCCGTCGCGTATCGGGGACGCCGTGCTCTCGATATACAGCTCATTGCCGTCGCGGCGAATCAGCAGCGTCGGCCGGACCGACTTGATGGCACGATCGCGTCGCATGGCCACGGCCAGCGGGTTCTCGAGCGGTTCGCAGGTTTCCTCGTGGAAGCCACGGAAGATCTCGTCGATCGGCCTGCCGCTCGCATCGTCGACCTTCCACCCGGTCAGTTCCTCCGCGACCGGGTTGATGTACTCGACATTGCACTTCGAGTCGGTCGTGACGACACCATCACCGATCGACTGTAACGTAATCTGCGCGCTTTCCTTCTCGCGAAACAACGCGTCTTCGTAAAGCTTGCGCTCGGTGATATCGACTTCCACGCCGAGCAGGCGGATCAGGCGGCCATTGTCGTCGACGACGCCCTTGGCGCGACTCTTCATCCAGCGCCAGTCGCCGTTCTGGTGCCGCATGCGATGCACGGACTCGAACAACGGCGCCTGCCCCTCGAGGTGTTCGCGCATGCGCTTCTGAACCCGGGCGATGTCGTCGGGATGCACGAGGTTGTACCAGTCGAGGCGTACGTCCTCGTCGTCGGGGTCGTAGCCGAGCATCGTCTTCCAGCGCCGCGACAGGATGATGCGCTTCGATTCGCCGTCGAAATCCCAGATGCCGTCGTTCGCGGTCATTGCGACCAGCGAATTGCGCTCCTCGAGCTCCTGCAGCACCTGCTTGTCACGCACGCGCTCGAGCCCGACAGCCAGCGACGAACCGAACAGCTTGATAAGGAGGTGCAGGTTCGCGTCCCAGCCGTCCACGGGATGTTCGTTGGCGATGCCCAGGAAGCCGGCGATCTCGCCGTGCACGGAGAAGCCGATAATCAACGTCGCCCCAATGTGCAGTTCGTTGAGGCGCTCGAGATCGTCGCGCGCCGGCTGCGGGCCGCTCATCGTGTCCGCAACCTCGATGACGCGCAGGTGGCCGAGGCGGCCCTGCAGCCACTGCCAGTCCTCGAGACGTTCCCCCTTGAGCTGGCCGGGCTTGCACCGCGCGAATCCGCTACCGGAGGACAGCACGGTTCCGATCACCGCATCGTCTTCGCTGATCAGCGCGATGAACGCCGCGTCGGCACCGGCCGCATCGGGCAACTCGTCGATGTTGGCCTGCAGTTGCTCGAGAAAACGGTCGGGGTCGAGGTTCTGGATACCGACCGCGATCTTGGTCTGCATCGCATCGACGGCACCCCGGGTTCGTTCCCCGGCGCGCGGTTTGCGGTGGCGGATTCCCGTAGCGGTGATGGTGTCGGACGGATGCGTCATTACGGGTCCCCATTCTGACACGTTAGCTGAGGAATACAAGCTAAGTTGCTGTTTTTGTGTAGCCGCGTCAACCGATTGCGCCGTGCGTCGTTATAGCCCTGAGCCGAGAGATTCGCGCACAAGGAGATTGCCATGAAACTCGCAATTAAAGGACTGTTATTGAGTGCCAGCCTGGTGCTGGCCGCCTGCGGCGGGGGAGCCGGCACGACCGACAACACCAATCCCGTCGCCAATGCGCAGTGCAACCCCGCCAACCCCGCGACGTTCGCCGAATGCGGCACGGTACTGATTGGATTTACCGACGCCGACGGAGATTTTCTCAACTACACGGTCGACGTATTGTCGCTGGAGCTCGAGACGGCCAACGGCCGCGTCGTCGAGACCCTGCCGCGCAGGACGCGCGTCAATTTCACGGATTATGTCGACTTGACCGAACTGGTCACCGCCGCGACGATTCCGCCCGCAACCTACGTGTCGGGCACGATCCGCCTCGACTACACGAATGCCGAGGTATTCGTCGAGGCCGGCGGCAACAGCAAGGAGGCTGTCGTCAAGAACGCCGCCGGCAACGTGCTGACGCAGACGGAATTGAAAATCCGCCTGTCGGATCGAGACCAGCTTCGCATCACGCGCGGCAAAGCCGCATTGCTGCAACTCGACTTCGATCTCGACGCATCGCACGTGGTGGATATTGCACCGACACCGGCCGAGGCCGTGACCGAGCAGTTCATCATTGCCGAGGTCTTCCCGGTCGACGAGAAGGACATCCGGGTTCGCGGCCCGCTGGCTGCCGTGAGTATCGACGAGATGACCTACACGGTCGCGATTCGGCCGTTCCACGACCGCGACGGCGACTTCGGCAGGGTCAAGGTGCACGTCACCAACGACACCGAGTTCGAAGTGGACGAGGAATTGTTCATGGGCGTCGACGGCCTGCGTGCGCTCGAGGCGGCCGGCAGAGGCACCCCGACGGTTGCCGCCGGCACGCTGAGCGTCGCCGAACGGCAGTTCACGGCGCATACGGTCCTGGCCGGTTCGAGCGTACCGGGTATCGATCGAGATGCAGTCGTCGGCAACGTGATCAAGCGCGACGGCAACTTACTGACCGTCCGTGGCGCGACCATAATCCCGTCCGATCGCCGCGCACATTTCCACGATGATGTCGTGGTCGAGGTCGGCCCGGAGACCAAGGTATTCCGTGACGGCCATCGACACCGCGACCTCGGTATCGACGCTATCTCGATCGGCCAGCGTGTCACCATCCGCGGTATACAGGGCGGTGTGCCGACCACTGACGCGAACGCCCCGCAGATCCTGTTCGACGCCACGCAGGGCGCCGTACGCATGCACCTGACCCGTATCAGCGGCATCGTCAACACGGCCATGCCGGGGCAGACGGACATCACGCTGCAAAGCATCGATCGCCGGCGTGTCGCGATCTTCGACTTCAGCGGCACCGGCAAGTCGCAAGCCGAAGATGCCGACCCCGACAACTACGAAGTCGCCACGGGCAACCTGACGCTGGCCGCGTTTGCAGACGGCAAGCCGATCGTCGCCAGGGGATTCCCGAATGCGTTCGGCATGGCGCCGCCCGACTTCTTCGGCCGCACGGTCGTCGATTTCACGGACGTTCGCAGCGTCCTCGG
>JBFJQO010000116.1:0-7343 GCA_041616535.1 Woeseiaceae bacterium
ACTCGTGGAAGAACCGCAGGCTGCGCAGAAGATCAAAGTGTTCCTGGTTGTCCAGGCTGTCGTATTTCTGCCTGAGGTCCTTGTAGACTCGCGTCAGCTCTGCGGCCATCGCATTGCCGGTCGGCAAACGCTTGCCGGGATCTTTCTGCATCGTCGTCATGACGACCTGCTCCAGCTCCTCGGGCAGGTCGTCGCGATACGTGAGTATCGGCGGCGGCGTCGCATACACGATCTGGTGCAGCAACTTCGACAGGTTGTCGGCGCGGAACGGACGAAAACCCGTCAGCAATTCGTACATCACCGCACCGAGCGAATACAGGTCGGAACGCGGCGTCAGTTCCTCCGACTGGACCTGTTCCGGCGACATATAGCTCGGGCTGCCGGCAATGCCCTCGATGCGCGACACGTCCGAGTCGCTGACGATCGCGATACCGAAGTCGATGATACGCACGTCGTTGTCGATCGTGAGCATGATGTTCGACGGCTTGATATCGCGATGGATTACGCCGCGGCCGTGCGCGTAGTGCAACGCCTTGGCGCACTTGTAGATGATCTCGACGACGTCGTCGACACGCAGCAGGTTATCGGGGCGGCAATACGCGGCCAGCGTACGCGCGCCCTGGATGTGTTCGGTGACGACATAGTAGCTGCCGTCCTCTTCGCCCGCGTCGTAGATCGGCATGATGTTCGGGTGCTGCAACATCCCGACCATGTGGGCCTCGTTGAAAAACATCTTGCGCGACACGTTGGCACGTTCGGCATCGGTGTCTTCTTCGAGGTTGTAGACCTTGATCGCAACGTCGCGACGGTAATACGGATCGTGAGACAGGTAGACGGTTCCCGTACTGCCCTTGCCGATCTTGTTGATGATGACGTATTTGCCAATTTTCTCGGGCACGTCACTCGGGCGCTGGATCTTGGAAACCTTGCTGGCCATTTCGTCTCGCTTTACATCATGAGCCACCCGTACAAAGCCAGTAACAACGCGGCGTACAGAGCAGCTAACAGGTCGTCCAGCATAATTCCCAGCCCCCCGTGGATTCTGTGATCCAGGTCCCGAATCGGCCAGGGTTTGACAATATCCATGACCCGAAAGAGGACAAATGCAAGCACGAATCCCGTGATCGAAACGGGCGCCAGGAAAAGCGTGACGTACATGCCCGCGATCTCGTCCCAGACGATGCCACCGTGGTCGTGCACGCCGATGCGGCGCGCGCTCTCGCCGCAGATCCGGATCCCGGCGACGACCAGCGCAAACGCAACACCCGATTGAACATAAAGTCCGAAATCCAGCGTCAGCCAGAACAGCAGCAGCCCCGGAACCGAACCGAACGTCCCGGGTGCGAACGGCGCCAGTCCCGTGCCGAAGCCGAATGCCAGGAAATGCACCGGATCGGTAAAGACCGTGGATGCAGGGATTTTGCGGTTCTTACTCACGCGAAGTGACGGTAACCGGCATCGTCGACGTCGACAATCTCGTCGCCACGGCGGCAGGTGACGGCATTACCCGTCGTGATGACGCCGATGGCCGTGGCCCACGCCAGGTGGTCGTTCGCGCCGGCCGGCGCCGTGAAGCACAACTCGTAGTCGTCACCCCCGGTCAGCGCGAAGTCGACGGCGCGATCGCGTCCGAAACGCTCGACGATCGCGTCCGACAGCGGCACCGCGTCGACGTCGAGATCCGCTCCGACACCGCTGGCCTCGCACAACTTGGTGAGGTCGGCGACGAGGCCGTCCGACACATCGATGCAGGCGCTGGCGACGCCGGCCAATACCCGCCCCTCGGCGAGACGCGGCACGGGTCGCAGGAATCGCGGCACAAGATGGTCGTCATGACGACCGTCCTCGATCAGCGATAATCCCGCCGCGGCATCGCCGGGCGTTCCGGTAATGTAGACGACGTCTCCAGCTCGCGCTCCGGAGCGCAACAGCGCCCTGCCCGCTTCCACTTCGCCCGTGACGTGCACGGTGGCAACGACGACGTCGCCCCGGGTCGTGTCGCCGCCGACGAGTTCCACGCCGTGGTCGTCGGCCGCCGCAAACAGTCCGCGCGCGAAATCTTCGACCCATTGCTCATCCTTGTCCGAGAGCGTCAGGGCGAGCGTCATCCAGCGGGGCCGTGCACCCATCGCCGCGATATCGGACAGGTTGACCGCGACGACGCGATAGCCGACATCGGCGGCATGCAGATTGGACGGGAAATGCACGCCCTCGACGAGCGTATCGATGACCTGGACCTGCTGCATCCCCGGCGTGGATTCGAAAATGGCGCCGTCGTCCCCGACGCCGACGACGACTCCGTCGGTACGGACGCGGCGCGTGAAATAGCGCCGGATGAGGTCGAACTCATCCACCGGCGTTCGCGCTTACCTCGATCTCGCGGAGCGACTGCGCAGCCAGGTCGAGGCACGCATTGATGTACTTGTGGCCATCGGTCGCGCCGAAACGCTTCGCGAGATTGACGCCTTCGTTGATGACGACCTTGAAAGGGACGTCGATGCGATACTCCAGCTCGTAGACGCCGATCAGCAGGATCGACAGCTCGATCGGGTCGAGTTGCTCGAGCGGGCGGTCGATCAGGCCGTCGATCGTGCTTTCGAGCCCGGCCTGGCCATCGCAGATAGCAGGGAAAGCCTCGTCAAAAAACTCCTGGTCGACGCGCTCGTAAGCGCCGTCCTCGTGAAATTGCGCAACGAGTTCCGCGGTCGAATGACCGGCGATCAGTTTCTGGTACAGGGCCTGCACCATCAGTTCGCGGGCGCGCGTGCGGGCGCCTGCGCCTTTGGTCTCCGCGTTGCCCATCAGTCGATACGGCGCAGTACGTTGACCAACTCGATGACGGCGAGGGCGGCTTCCTCGCCCTTATTGCCGGCCTTGGTGCCGGCACGCTCGACAGCCTGCTCGATCGTGTCCACGGTCAGCACGCCGTTGCCGATCGGCACACCGTGCTTCAGGCCCGCCGCCGTCACGCCCTTGACGCACTCGGCCGCGACGTAGTCGAAGTGCGGCGTACCACCCCGAATGACGGCGCCGAGGGCAATGATGCCGTCGAAGCGACGCGTCCCGGCAACCCTGTCCACCGCCAGAGGCATCTCGAATGCACCGGGAACGCGCACGATTTCGATATCGCCGTCATCGGCACCGTGCTGCCTGAGGCAATGCAGTGCGCCCTTGATCAGCGACTCGACGATGAAATCGTTGAATCGCGAGGCGACGATCGCGAAGCGTGCGTCACGGACGATCAGGTCGCCTTCCGTAGTCTTGATCTTTCTCATTTCGGGGCCGCTTTGTCAGACGTACTCGGTGATTTCGAGATCGAAGCCCGAGATCGCGAGCATTTGTTTAGGCGCTGATAATACACGGATTTTGCTGAGCCCGAGATCGCGCAGGATCTGGGCGCCGATGCCGTAAGTTCGCAGTACGGCATCCCCCGAGCGGCGGCTCTCGAGTTCGTCGAGATGAGTGCCGAGATTCTCGACCGCGTCCATGAAGTCGCGCGAACTCTCCTGGTCGCGCAGCAGGACGATGACCCCGACTTCCTCACTGGCGATTCGTTCGATGGCGCTGTGCAGCGGCCAGCCGAGCGATTCGCTCTGTACGCCGACGACGTCGCCGAGCGTGTCCTGCAGGTGAACCCGGACGAGCGGTGCCTCGACCTTCGTCAGGTCGCCCTTGACCAGGGCAACGTGCACGGCGCAGTTCACATGATCGTCATAGCAGTACATCGTGAAGTCACCGAATTCCGTGGCGACCTTCTGCTCCGCGATGCGCTCAACGTTGCGCTCCTTCTCGAGCCGGTAGCGAATCAGGTCCGCGATCGTGCCGATGCGGATGCCGTGTGCTGTGGCAAACTTTTCGAGGTCCGGCCGACGCGCCATCGTGCCATCGTTATTGAGGATCTCGACGATTACGGCCGCCGGCTCGAGGCCGGCGAGGCGGGCGAGGTCGCAACCGGCCTCGGTGTGGCCGGCGCGCGTCAGAACACCGCCCGGTTGCGCCATGATCGGGAAGATGTGGCCCGGCTGTCGCAAGTGCTCGGGTTTCGCATCCGGGGCGACGGCAGCCTGCACTGTCTTGGCGCGATCGTGCGCCGAGATCCCGGTCGTGATGCCCTCGGCCGCTTCAATCGAGATCGTGAAGTTGGTCGTGTGGCGCTGGTCGGTCTCGGTGACCATCAGCGGCAGCCGCAACTGCTTGCAGCGCGCGCGCGACATCGTCAGGCAGATCAGGCCGCGGCCGTGCATGGCCATGTAGTTGATGTCCTCGGGGCGCACCTTCACGGCCGCCATGATGAGGTCGCCCTCGTTTTCGCGGTTCTCGTCGTCGACCATGATGACCATCTTGCCGGCGGCGATGTCGGCTACGATGTCTTCGATGTCGCTGAATGGTGTTGCGCTCGGGTGCGCTTTGGTTTTTTCAGGCATAGCCATGCGCCTTCAGAAATTCCAGGGAAATGCCGTCATCCCCCATATCCAGCAGGCGTTCGAGATAACGCGCCAGCAGGTCGACCTCGACATTGACGATCGTGCCATTGCGATAGTCGCCGATGATCGTGACGTCTGCCGTATGGGGGATGATATTCAATTCGAACGTGTTTCCGGATACCTCGTTGACGGTAAGACTCACACCGTCGATGCACACAGAACCTTTCTTCGCCACGTAGCGGGCGTACTCCCGCGGAATTTCGACGCTCAGGCGGATCGAGCGCGCGTCGGACGACTGCGACACGACCCTGCCGGTGCAGTCGACATGCCCGCTGACGAGGTGCCCGCCAAGGCGCTCGCCGAGGCTGATGGCCGGCTCGAGATTGACGGCCGAACCCACGCCGAGACCACCGAGCGCCGTAACGTCGAGGGTTTCGACCGACACGTCGGTCTCGAAACCGTCCGCATGGAGCGCGACCGCCGTCAGGCAAACGCCGTTGACGGCGATGCTCTCGCCGGTGTCGTAGTCCGACCAGGGCAAGCCGTCGGAGCGCACGGACAGGCGTACGTCACCGCCGCGTTTCTCCATCGCGCTGATCGCGCCCATTGCCTTGATGATTCCCGTGAACATCAGCCCGCAATTCTTGCCGTAATCCGTGTGTCGCCGCCGATGCGCCGCACATCGGTGATTTCGAGAGACTTGCGATCGGCGAGCGCCGACCAGTGTGGCGTCTCGAACATGCCACGCGTCTCGGACCCCATAATATGGGGTGACTGGTATATCACAAGCTCGTCCAGGAGGTCTTTCTCGAGCAAGTATCCGGCCACCCGGCGCCCCGCCTCGACGAGCACGTCGTTGATCTCGCGCTCGGCCAGCGCCGCGAGAACCTCGAAGACGTTGACGACGTCGCCGTGCGCGCCGAATCGCCGCACTTCGGTGCCGGCACGTTCGAGCTCGGTGCTGCGGCATGCGCCGGCGCAACAGACCAGCGTCGTACCGGGCAGCGCCAACATGCGTGCCGTCGGCGGCATCCGCAGCCGGCTGTCGAGCACGACGCGCAGCGGTTGTCGGCCGCGCGTGTCGAGACTGTCGTCGCGCACGTTGAGGGACGGGTCGTCGGCCAGAACCGTGCCGATGCCGGTCATGACGGCGCCCGACGACGCCCGCAATCGCTGCACGTCGGCACGGGCCTCGGCGCCCGTGATCCATTGACTCTCGCCGCCGCGCATCGCGGTCGCGCCGTCGAGGCTCGCCGCCAGCTTGAGCCGCACGAAAGGCCGGCCGCGCGTGATGCGGCTGACGAAGCCGCGATTGAGCGCCTCCGCTGCCAGTTGCATCAGGCCGATCTGCGTTTCGACACCGGCCTCGCGCAGGCGCTCGAGTCCGCGGCCCGCGACGTCGCCGAACGGATCTTCCATTGCCGCGACGACCCTGGCGACCCCGGCGTCGATGAGCGCGTCAGCGCAGGGCGGCGTTTTGCCCTCGTGCGCACAGGGTTCGAGCGACACGTAGGCGGTCGCGCCCCGGGCCCTGTCGCCCGCGACCCGCAGTGCATTGATTTCGGCATGAGGTTCGCCGGCCTGCTCGTGCCAGCCCTCGCCGACGACCTCTCCATCGTTGACGAGTACGCAACCGACCATCGGATTGGGATGTGCCGCGTACCGCCCACGTGTCGCAAGCCGCAGCGCGCGCGCCATGTGCGCACTGTCGTCGGCAGAAAACACTCAGGAGCCTTTCTTGCCCAGAAGTTCGGGCAGCAGCGACATCTGCTCGCGGTTGGCCGCCGCCTCGGAGATGCGCTGCAGCCGCTTGATCTCGTCCTCGAACTCGGTGATGTCCTGGAAGCGGCGATAGACCGAGGCAAAGCGCACGTAGGCGACTTCGTCGAGGGCACGCAATTCTTCCATGACCAGTTCGCCGATCAGCCGTGACGGCACTTCGCGCTCACCCATCGTACGCAGCTTGTGAACGAGGTGGCCGATGGCCTCTTCGAGCTGGTCGGACGGGACCGGGCGCTTTTCGAGCGCCCGCACCATACTGCTCCTGAGCTTGACCTCGTCGAATGGCTGCCGACTGTTATCGTTCTTGACGATACGCGGCATGACGAGTTCCGCCGCTTCGAACGTCGTGAAGCGCTCGTTGCAGGCGCTACACTGGCGGCGGCGCCGGATCTGACGACCCTCGCCCGCGAGGCGCGAATCGATGACCTTGGTTTCGTCGTTGCCGCAGAACGGACAGTGCATGAAGTGTCACGATCGGTTGTTCTAGCCGTAAACCGGGAAACGGGCACAGAGTTCCAGGACCTGGTTACGAACGCTTTCGATCGTCTCCTCGTTCTCAAGGTCGTCCAGTATATCCGCTATCCAGCCCGTGAGCTGTCGGGTTTCCTCCTCACGGAAGCCACGCGTCGTGATGGCCGGCGTGCCTAGCCTGAGGCCCGACGTGACGAACGGCGACTGCGGGTCGTTGGGTACGGAATTCTTGTTGACCGTGATGTAGGCGCGGCCGAGTGCGGCATCCGCCTCCTTGCCCGTAATGCCGTGCTCGATCAGGCTGACGAGCATGAGGTGGTTCTCGGTGCCGCCCGACACGATTGGGTAGCCACGCTCCGTGAGGACCGCGGCCATGACCTTGGCGTTTTTCAGAACCTGCCCCTGGTAGTCCTTGAACCCGGGCTGCAGCGCTTCCTTGAGCGCGACAGCCTTGGCGGCAATCACGTGCATCAACGGACCGCCCTGGGTGCCCGGGAACACGAGCGAGTTGAGGCGTTTGGTCAGCTCGTCGTTCTTTTTCGCGAGGATCAGACCGCCGCGCGGACCGCGCAACGTCTTGTGCGTCGTCGTCGTGCAGACATCGGCATGGGATATCGGGTTCGGGTAGAGCCCGGCAGCCACGAGACCCGCGACGTGGGCCATGTC
>JBFJQO010000117.1:0-7332 GCA_041616535.1 Woeseiaceae bacterium
CTCGATCGCGAGCAGGCCCAGCGTGGCTAGGACGAGCATCGTGCCGCCCGTCAGGCGGTTGAGTAGTGCTGGCATGATTTTTCCCTCTTGGACAAATTCGCCCGGCCTTTTCTTGGTTCACTGCGTCGTGTGCCGAGGCGCGATTGTTATTCTGACGCTTGCCGCTATCGTAGTCGGAGTGCGGGCAACGAACAACGTTCAATTTGTAACAAGCAGAACCCGGCGACAAACAGTGGGCGCTCGGGGCAGGCGGCCACCATTGGGTATTTTCGACTATACTGGACCGTAGAGAGGCAGGAACCAGGGGGCACCCCTATGGCTGGCCTTATCGACGTAACCGTACTCCCGAGGTCCGTTCACACGGTTGACGAGGCCCTCGAACTCCTGCTCACGCTGCCGTCGCATGCATTCGTCCTGGTCCGGGGCGAGCCGACCGTTGTGCACGCGAGCGACCTGCTGGCCGCGCGGCGCGAGGACATCACGGACATCGGGGATGTCAGGGGCCGGCGACTGGGTCGCATCCCGGAAACCCGGCCTGCTCAACGCGTCTTCCTGACCGGCAAGGCCGACGAAATATTCGGCCCGCTCTTCAGGCAATCGGGCGTCGACTATCTGCTCGGCGACATCGATGGCAACACGGCGACCGTTCTGACGCGCAGCAAACGATTCGAGTACGATTTGAGCCAGGCTGCGTGCGAGTGCGACGTTGCGCCCGGCCACGTCCGCGACGGGCAGCGCTCCGACACCGGCAAGGGCTGCGCCGTGCCGGGCTGCCCGGGAACGAACACGTGTTACTAGCCGGAGCGGTTCGCGCCGGTTCCGATATCGACCATCCGCGAGGGAGAACGAAATGGCAATCATCTCCGAGGCGTTCGGGCCGTTCCTTGCCGAAAGCGGCCCCAACGATCGGCGCGAAGCGATCGTCATCTACAAGACACCCGAACCCGCGAGGGCCATGCGCGAACGTCGCAAGAAACGCATGAATCCGCGGCAAAAGCGCCGCTATCTGAGCGACCTCGCGCAGATCCAGGCCCCGGTGCAGCTCGCGTCGCTGCGCAAGTACCGCAAAGCCGGCAAGGCGCGCCTGCCGAAGTCGGACCCGCGCGATCTCGAGACGAGCACCTCGGGCGAGATGGAAGGCGCGATGCCGTTTGCGTACGTGCAGGTGACCCGGAAGACGCTGACGGCACTCAGGCAGTCGAAGAATATCGCCGCCGTTATCCCGAATCAGCGGATTCACCTGCTGGAACCCAGGGAGATCGACTACCAGGTGCTGCGCAGCCAGGAACAGGCGGCGGGCATGACGTGGGGCCTCGAACGGCTCGACATCCCGGGCGTGTGGGCCGCGGGCAACACCAGGGGATCGGGCATTCGAGTTGCCGTGCTCGATACGGGCGTCTACGACCAGCATCCGGCACTGACCGGCAAGGTCGCGGACTTCATCGTCGTCGACCCGCTCGGCAACCGCGTCACGACGGGCACCCGCTTCGACGGCGGCAGCCACGGGACCCACGTGTGCGGCACGATCGCGGGCGGCAAGGATCGCAACGGCGTAGATATCGGTGTGGCACCGGGGGCGGACCTGCTCGTCGGCGGCGTGCTGATCGGCGACGCGACGCTGCGTACGCTCGTCGAAGGCATCGCGTGGGCTGTGCAGCAGGGCGCCGACATTATCAGCATGTCGCTCGGCTTTACGTACTACGAACCGCAGTTCGAACTGCTGTTCCAGCAGCTCATCAACTTGTACGGTATTTTGCCCGTCGTCGCGATCGGCAACGAAAACCACGGCAACACGAGCTCGCCCGGCAGCGCGCCATCGGCGCTGTCTGTCGGCGCGACCGAAAAGATGTCGAGCACGCGGACCGACGTCGCGTTCTTCTCGAGCGGCGCGAGCCTGTCGTTCCCGGGCGCCACGATACCCCTCGTGACGAAGCCCGACGTCTGCGCGCCGGGCGTACAGGTGTATTCGTCGATCCCGCCGCAGCAGACGTCGTCGGGAATCTACGAGTACACTTACATGGACGGGACGTCGATGGCGACGCCGCACGTGGCGGGCGTGGCCGCGTTGCTCATGGCGGCGAAGCCGAACGCCGGTGCGACGGACATCGCGGACGCATTGCGCGATACGGCCTATCACCCGGGCGGCAATGCGCGGCGTCCCGACAATCGCTGGGGCTGGGGCGAAATCCGGCCCGTCGATGCCCTGGCCGCGTTGTGAGGAGCGTTCTTGGCGGTACACGAAAAGCTATCTGCGGAGTTCCGTGAGCGCCTCGACGCGCTGGACGACGGCGAGACGATGTGTGTGCTCGTGACGCTGGCCTCGCCGAAGTCATCGGGTACGCCGCGCCGCAAACGCGAGCACCGCAAGCAGATCCTGGCCGAGGTCGAGGTCCACACGACGAGTACGCTCGACGAACTCCGCTCGCTCATCGACGCGTCGGGCGGCGAGATACTCGGTGTGTCGCGGCCGCTGTCGATCATCACGCTGCAGGCCGGGCGCAGGTTGATCGAGGAACTCGCCGATAGCGACCTCGTCGCCGGCATCATCGAGAACCAGCCCATCCGGGGCATCGAAAGCCGCTGAATCGGGGTACAATCCGGTCCCCACTAGAGGACCGATCGTGCTCGAACAGCTGGACGACAAAGAAGCCCGCGTGATCGGCTGCCTGATCGAGAAGTCGATCACGACGCCGGATCAATACCCGCTCACGCTGAATGCGCTGACGAACGCCTGCAACCAGAAGTCGTCGCGCAACCCGGTGATGTCACTTAGCCAGGGCGAAGTGCAGCACACAATTCGTGCGCTCGAGGCGAAACATCTCGTGCGCACCGAAGAGAACTTCAAGAGCCGCACCGAGAAATACGCGCAGCGCTTCTGCAACTCGCGCTACAGTGACCTGCAATTCGATGCCGCCGAAGTCGCCATCGTGTGCCTGTTGATGCTGCGCGGCCCGCAGACACCGGGCGAACTGCGCGCGCGCAGCGCGCGCCTGCACACGTTCGCGGATAATGCCGCCGTCGTCGCTGCACTCGAAGGACTCGCCGGCCGCGACGGCGGCCCACTCGTCGTCAAGCTGCCGCGCACGCCGGGGCGCAAGGACTCCGAGTACATGCACCTGTTTTCCGGACCCGTCGATGTCGAGGCACACGTTGCCAAGGCGAGTGCCGCGAAACCTGCCACATCGTCGCGCGGCGGCGTCGGGGAACTCAGCGAACGCGTCGACCGGCTCGAGGCCGACGTCGCCGAGCTCAAGAAACACCTGGGTATCGCCTCGCAGGACTGATGCGACAAGTAACAGATTCGGCATGAAGGCACTCTTTCACGTACCCATCGTTCTCAGCCTGCTTCTTCTCGGCGCCCACTTCCTGCGATTCGATTTCAACATCGGCGTTATCGGGATCGCGGTGCTGATCGTGCTGCTGTTTCTCAGGACGCCGTGGGTGGCGCGCCTCGCCCAGATAACCCTGCTCGCGGGTGCGGTCGAATGGGCCTACACCCTGTACCAGTTCGCGCAGTTGCGCGCCGCCGAGGGCGAGCCGTATACGCGCCTGGCCGTGATTCTAGGTGCCGTGATCCTGGTCGCCGTGGGCTCGGCGCTGCTCTTCCAGACGCAGACGATGAAAGCGATCTACGGCCTGGACAAGCGCACGAGCGACGCGGGTTGAGAGTCAACGCCACGAATTCGTGGAACTCCGAGACGTCCCTCTGGCGGCACCGTAATCCCGTCGCAGCCTCAATTGCAGGCCGCGATACGCTCGCCGAACGCCTCCGGGTTGGGCGTGATCGACTTGACCAGGATTTCAGACTCGATCGACCCGCTCTGCGCAAGGTTGCGCATTTGTTCCATTTGCGGGCCCATCATTGACTTCATCATTTCGCGCTGCGACTCGGGCATCGACGCGAGCTGCTTCTCGAATTCGGCCATCGCCTCTCTCGCTTCCGCCACCTGCGCGTCATCGATACCGGCCGTGATGCCGCTGATGCTGACGACCCGGCGGAACGGTTCCATCAAGCGGCTGCCCGGTACCTTGCGAAAATCACTGGCCAGCATCTCGATCGTCACCGGGCGCGACTGTCCCTGTACATCGGTGCTGCCTTCCATGCGCATCTTGAGCGGCAGGTAGCCGTCTTTACTCAGCCACATCGTCATCGAGGTGATCGAGACCTCTTCCGTGCTCAGCGCCTGGTTGTGCTCGACCTCGTCCGAATAAATCTGCCACGCGGTCTTGCCGTCGATCGACTCTTCGCCGACGAGTTTCGCCGTGTCCATGAACCACGACATGTGTTCCGCTGACATGTCGCCTTTGCCGGCCTGCGCGTTCTTCGCCGAAGCCGGGTTCACGCAGCCGCGTTCAAGACCGGCGTCGGGTGCCGACAGGAACATGGTCCGGCTCGTGCCCGCGGAATCGGCCACGGTGGTCCGGACGAAGTAGCGTTTCGCCGAGCGCCCCATCTCGGATTGCTCGACCATGTAGGAGTCGAGGCCCTCCCAGCGGTCGACCTGGGCGGCCCATGCCGCTTCGAGGATATCCTGTGCCGATTCGGCCCTGCTCTCTGTGCCGGTCACGAGCAGCGCGGCGACGATTGCCACCATGGTCATTGATTTCATTATTCTTCCTCCGAGACAGTGATTCTGAGCGGCGGTTGCTGTTCTTTATGATCTCCTACTAAATGTAGACCAATCGGGCGCCTCGGTCCTGCGGCTCGCAGCAAACCGGGTTCGGGCCGTTGCAGGTCCGCTACCAGCGCGCGCGGGTTCCCCGGACGTCGACGTGCACGAACGGGCCGTGCGCGGACGTCGTTCCGTACACGCCGAGGCCGCCGATGCGCGGGCCGAACGCGCCTTTGCGCGACATGTTGTCGATGAAGTTGGCCAGCCACCTGGCGTCGGCACGATCGACGCGGCCATCGGCGTTCATATCGTCCATGCGGCCGTCCCGCGGCTCGTCGTCGATGTAGATGTCGGCCGCGCCGCCGAATACGTGCCGGCTGTATTGCACGTTGCCGATTGCGCGGTTGTAGAACGGGGTGCGATATCCGCTCATGATCACGAAACGATCGGCCCGGTGGCCGGCCTCGTTCAGCGCGCGCAGGATGTTCTCGAGTTTCAGTAACAGCGACGACCGCAGGACCAGGTACTTGGGATAGCGCGACGCCTGCTTCGAGACGAATTCGCCGAGCGTGAGATTGGGCGAGACCTTGACAGCGGCGTTTTCCGCCGTCACCTCGACGAACCCCAGCGGTGGCAGGTAGATATCGAGGCCGCGCAACGGCTTCTTCGGATAGTTCCCGATGCGATAGCCGTTGAGGCGGCCGTCAGGACCGACCGCGGTGGCCGGTACCAGCGTGAAGACATGGATCCGGCAGATCTCGCCCGTGGCCTTGTTGTGCAGCTCCAGCACCTCGAGGCCCGGTTCGCTCGGCGCGACGACCTCGGATTCGGCGGGGTCCACCTTGCGGCCCATGAACGTCATCGACGCACCGCCGGTCGCATCGACGAAGCCGGCCGAGATCGTGGAGCCCGGCATGACGAAGATCGCGAACACCGGGTACGGAATGAGGTGGCCGTTGACCATGACGGGCTCGCTGAGCCTCGTGGAATCCCAGGAAAGCGCCGCTTGCGGCGCCAGGAAAACGGCCAGGAGGGCCATGTACCGAATGATCTTGCGTTTCATCATTACTGCGCCCTCAAGGCTTCGATTAATACTTTGTCGCGTCCGTAGATGTCCCTGCGCAGCGCGACGTCGCCGTCGTCCGCGACGAAGGCCGTGAAGTACAGGAGATAAACCGGTACGGGCGTCTTCAGGTAGACCGTCGTCGTGTCGCGCGACGCGAGCAGTTTGTCCAGCTGGCCGGCTTGCGGGTTCCGGTCGCGGGCAAGCAACCATGACGCAAATGCTCGCGGCTGTTCGAGGCGCACGCAGCCCGAGCTGAACGTGCGTTCCTGCCGGCCGAACAGTTCGCGGCTCGGCGTGTCGTGCAGGTACACGGCGTAGGGGTTCGGCAACATGAACTTCATCTGCCCCAGCGCATTGTTCTCGCCGGGGCGCTGGCGCAGCAAGTATGAGAAATTTCGCTTCGTCACGCCCGACCAGTCAATGGCGTCCACCGGCACGAACACGTCGCTTCCCTGTGGCTTGGCCTCGAACCCTTTTCTCGCCTCGGCAGCCGCATTCGCCTTGAGCAGCGGCAGCTTGTCCTCGGTCGCGATGCTGAACGGGACGTTCCAGTAAGGGTTGAAGACGATGTACTTGATCGTCTCGCTGAACACCGGGGTCCGGCGATAGGGTGTGCCAACGATGACGTTCATCGCCAGCGCCGGCCGTCCGTCCTCGATGACGCGCAACGTGAATGCCGCGATGTTGACGCGCACGTAGGTGTCCGGTGTTTCGCGCGGCAACCAGCGCCAGCGTTCGAGATTGGCATCGATCTTGTCGATCCACGACACGCGTGTCGCGTTGAGGATTTCCAGCGTATTGTCGCCGACGAGGCCGTCGGGCTCGAGCCCGGCCGCACGCTGATAGGCGACGACTTCACGGCGCAGGTCCTCATCGTACAAGGGCGAGTAGTCACCCGGTCCCATCAGACGCTGCTTGAGCAGGACGATGCGCTCGTCCGATTGCCCGGGTTTGAGCAGTCGCCCGCCCGCGATTTGCACGGTGAACTCGTCGCCCGAAGCGACGATCTCGGCGCGACGCGCAACGAGCCGTGCGTACTCCTCGCTCGCGGGCCACAACGCGGCGAGGGCCTTCGTGACGTTGCGCCGCGCCTTCGCCGTTTCGATGAGAAACACCGCCGCATCGATCTCGGCCTGGGGAACTTGCCAGTCTGCGTCGAGGTTGGGCGGAAACACGGCGCCGCGCGCGCGGTGCAGTGCCTGGCTCAGGAATGCATCGGTCAGCAGCAGTTCGAGCGCCACCGTCGAGGCTTCGTCCCGCGCGCCGAGCAGCCGCTCGATGGTGGAGCGGTGATAGCGTTCGGCCGCAAAGCCGTGCGCGACAGACTCGCCGATCGCCGACAAAAGGTTGATGACTTGCTTGCTGAGCGGCCCGCCGTTCAGCCAAATCGGCATGCTGTTGCGGGCGCGATAGGCCCGAGTCAGCAGCACAGGCTCGTTCAGGGTCTGTCCCGCGATCGAGGGCACATCGCCCGCATCGATGCCCTCGAGAAACCTGCGCAGCCGCTCGGATGTTTCGGCCGGCGCCGCAAAGGAGGTGGCAGACAGCAAGACGAGCAGAACAGTGCCGACTGTCTTGCGCACGTCACTCCCCGCTTGGCGAAGTTTCCTCGGTCCGAAGACCATGATCGAAGCTGACGTCAAAATTCGCAGA
>JBFJQO010000118.1:0-7298 GCA_041616535.1 Woeseiaceae bacterium
ACGCGAGGACTGCATGCTTGCCGCGCACGCGGCAGGTATCGCCACCGCGGACATAGGTGACGTCGACGGCACTGCCGTCGCCTGCGTGGCGGACGTCGACGGCGGTGCTGGCCAGACGCAGGCGTGTGCGGCTCGCGCGCCGGTCGAGCAGCCCGTAGTCGACGCGCGATGCGACGAGGGCTGCCATCGTGGCCGGACCCGGTACTGCCGCCGGTATCAGGCAGCGCACGATCGCGCGGGCGATGCCGGCGTTGCCGTCGGGGAAATGGAAAATGTACGGCTCTTCGAGCGGTGCATTGCCACCATGCAGAAAATTAGAATCCACCGGTCCGATGCCGGGCAACTGCCAGCGGGCCGCCTCGAGCGCCGACAGGGCGTCGAAGCCGACGCCCCAGAATCCCCGCAGCGTGTCGCGAAAGAAGAGGACGACGTCCTCGTGAACGCCGTGTTGCCGCAGGAATTCGGCATAGCTGGTACGCCGCAGGATCGCAGCCTTGTCGCTCGCTTCAAGGTGACCGAGAAAGTCCGGCGGATCGTCGAGCAACCCGACGAGCGATTGTCGCGCTTCGGCCGACAGCGGGTAGCCCTCGACGATCTGCCGCCAGTCCTCAGCGAACTCCCCGCCAAACGGATACATGATCGACGGGCAAACGACGTCGTCGCCATAGCGCTCGGCGCTGAAATAGACGCCCCGGACCAGGCCGCGCGACGCGAAGAAGTCGTGATCGAAATAGTCGTAAAAGCGTGATGTCTCGATGCCCACGTCGCGCAGCAGGCGAGCGGATTGCGCCGAATAGCCCGACGGCGTGTCGATCGACATGCTGCCGCCGTAGCCGATGAGTGTGCGGCCGTCGACGGTGAATTCATTGCGCTTGGCGTGGCCGCCGAAATCGTCGTGATTGTCGAGAACGAGAATGCGCGTGTCCGGACCGGTCTGCTGGCGATAGAAGAACGCTGCCGCGAGCCCCGAAATGCCGCCGCCCACGACGATGAGGTCGTAAACATGGTCGGTCAACGAGGCGGGGCGCGGCCAGACCCGGCCTTCGCGGGCGACGTCGTGGAGCACCTCGAAGGAACCGGCATGACTGCCGCGAAGGCCGATTAATTCGGGCGGGTAGGAGCCGCGCTCGCGCGCAAGCAGTTCGAGCGGGGACAGCCCGCTGCCTGCCGCTATGCCGAGCGCCACTCCGCCGAGAAAGTCACGCCGCGTGATGTCGAGGCGTCTTGTCATCGCATCGGCTGCCGTTGGCCGTACGTCAGCGATCGCCACAGCCACTCGGCGGGACCGAAGCGATAACGCGCGAGCCACCACGGGCTCCACAGCAGTTGCAGCCCCACGACGGCAAAGACGAAGCCCATTTGCCAGAATCGGGGCACCGAACCGTAGAGCCCCAAGCCGTAGCCGTAGAACACGGTCGTCAGGACGATCGAGTGCGCGAGATAGTTGGTCAGCGCCATGCGACCGACCGCCGCAAAACGATCCATGAGTCGCCGTAGCGCACCCGTCTTCGTCAGCCACATGACGAACCCGATGTGGCCGAGCGCGACGAGCATGCTGCCGAAGTAGTTGGCGATACCGCCGCTGCGCATCACGTACAACGGGTCAAACGCGTGCGCATGCAGATCGGCTGCGCTGAATACCGTCAACGGCAGCCCGAGGGTATAGAACGCCACCATGAACCTCAGGTAGAAGCCCGCCGAGCGCTCCGCCGTCAGCACGCCGAGTTTCATGAGCGCCATGCCGATCAGCATGAGTGCGCTGATGCGCCAAAGTCCGAAAAAAAGCACCATGAAGACCTGCATCATCGCGACCAGCGGCGCACGAAACACCACGGCGTCCAGGTAGCTGCCACGATAGGCGTCGATCTCCTTTTGGACGTCTTCGTCGGTCGGTAATGCGAATGCGCGTTGCGCTTCCCAGTCCTCTAAGACCTCCAGTTGTTCCTCGTCGAGTTCTTCGCCTTGCGCCTGCAGCGCCTCGATCTCGGCGACCTTGGCCATGAGTTGTTCCGTCATCGCAGCATTGCCGAAATTGAGCAGGAGCGTGACCGGCAACAACAGGCACGCCGCGATAATCAGCGAGCGCGGTCGCCATTTGCGCAGCCGGTAGACAATCATGCCGATCAGCGCATAGGCGAACAGGATGTCGCCGAACCAGATCAGGTAGCCGTGCAGCGCACCGATGACGACAAGCCAGAACTGGCGGCGGAAGTAGAACTTCCGAGGGTTCGCGCCGCGGGCCTCGGCGCGTTCGGTCATCAATACGAGGCCGGCGCCGAACAGCATCGCGAAAATGCTGAGGAATTTCTGGTCGAACAGGATGTGGGTAAACATCCAGGTGCCGACATTGAGCACATCTGTGCCACCGAATCGCAGCGGATTCATGTAGGCGACGAATGGCATCGCGAACGCGTAGATGTTCATCACGAGGATGCCAAGAATGGCGACGCCGCGAAGCCGGTCGAGGCTCACGAAGCGCTCGCCGGCCGTGACCGGCCCGGCCGCGACTCTCGCGTCGTCCGTCATGCGATCCCCCTCTTGTTGTTATTGCGGGTCAATCGTCGAGGTGGATGTTAACACGCCGGTTGCGGCGGCCTTTCTTCTCCACCTTGCCGATACGCACGGCGCCGACCTCGGCCGTCGAGCGCAGGTGTGTACCACCGCAGGGCTGCAGGTCGACACTCTCGATCTCGAGCAGGCGAATCGCGCCTTTGCCGCGCGGCGGCTGCACCGACATCGTGCGCACGAGTTCGGGGTTGGCATCGAGTTCGGCCTCGGTTATCCAGCGGCAGCTCACGGCATGATTCTCGGCGACGAGTCTCGCAAGCGCCGCGCTGACCGCCTCCTTGTCGACGGTGTCTTCCATGTCGAAGTCGAGGCGGCTCTTGTCACGGCTGATGTTGCCGCCCGTGACCGGGTACAGCAGGATCGAGCCGAGCAGGTGCATCGCCGTGTGCATGCGCATGTGGCGGTAACGGCGTTCCCAGTCGATCTCGAGTTCGACGGCCGTGCCCGCGGCGGGCAGCGCGGCGCCTTCCTCGACGACGTGGCCGATGTCGCCTTCCACGTAACGCGTATCGACAATCTCGGCGCTGCCGCCCTCCCAGCGCATCGTGCCCGTGTCACCGGGCTGGCCACCGCCGAGCGGGTAGAACACGGTCCGGTCCACGAAGACGCAGGCGTCTGCGGCGCGCGTAACGGTCGCATCACACCGACGAGCATACGAATCGTCGCGAAACAGCGCTTTCGTCGTCACTGCAAGTGCTCCTCCAGCCAGTTCGTCATGTCATCGAGCACCGCGTCTTTCTCGGGCTCGTTGAAAATCTCATGATACAGGCCGGGGTAGAGCTTGAGCGACTTGTCGGTAGACGTCACCTTGTCGTACAACTCGCGCGAGCCGGCGGGCGATGTGAGCACATCGTCCTCCCCGTGCATGATCAGCAGCGGCAGTTGTATCCGGGGCGCGGCGTCGAGCGTGGCACGCATGGCACGCGACATTTCCGCGATCAGGCGGGCCGATAACCTGCCGTGATGGACGAGTGGGTCGGCGATGTAGGCCCTGACGACCTCCGGGTCGCGACTCACGCCGCTCGGGTCGAGGCCGAGCAGGGGAACGGTCGGTGCGATGGCCGCAATCAGGCGCACGATCGCCATGACCAGCGCCGGCGGCTCCGCATCCGACTTGAGCGCCGGGCCCGACAGGACGCACGCTCGAAAGGCCGCCTGGCGGTACTGCAGCAGGCGGGCGGCGATCAGTCCGCCCATGCTATGGCCGACCAGGAATCGCGGACCCTGCGGGTGCTTCTCCACGAGCGTGTCGAGCACGTGCGCGACGCCGTCGAGGTAGACGCTGAATCGCTCGACGTAACCCGGGTGGCCGTCGCTTTTACCGTGCCCGTAGTGATCGAGCGCGTGCAAGGCGAAGCCGCGGCGGGTGCAGTGCTGCGCGAGGTAGGCATAGCGTCCGGAGTGTTCGCCGAGGCCGTGCACGAGCAGGATCGATGCGCGCGCGTCGCCGTCGGGCAGCCACGACTGGCAATACAGGCGGCTCGACCCGCGCGCCTCCGAATGCGGGACGTCGATGTGGCCTTCGGTGTGTTTCAACCGACCTTCCTTCGGCTCGTTGCCGGCGTTGCTTTCTTGGGCTTCGCGGGCTTGCCGAACTCCTCGATGTGCTGCTCTTCGTAGCTGCGCAGGATCGGGTCGAGCGTGCGCGAAATGCGTGTCTGGATGCGGATGCGCTCGATGCGCGGCCAGGTGGCGCGTTCGCCCTCGTCGATGAGCTCGCGAATCTCGTCGCGCGAACGGCGCGACAGCGCACGGAGCGGATTGTGGATCTTCTTGAGCGGCGAGATCGTGATGTCGCCGACGTAGCTCTGGTTGATGAGCGACAGCGCCGTGTTCGAGAGCCGTTCCACTTCGGGTATCCAACCCAGCGGTTTCTCGAAAATCGCGGCGCTGGCGTTGATCCAGGTGCGCGCCGTATCGATTGCCGCGTACTTGAGTTCGGAGACTGCATCCGTCTTGCGCTTGGTCGTGTCGATGAACGGGATGACGTAAGGATTTGTCTGGCTCACGATGTAGTGATTCACGCCATACAGGCGAGCCAGGCGCTTTGCGGGCAGGTCTTCGCTGATCGAGCCGTCCACCCACCTGCGCGACGAGTTATACGCCTGCCGTTCGCCCTTGTCGTTCTTCGCCATCAGCACGACGGACGGGAAGAAACCCGGAATGGCCGTCGAGGCGAGCACGGCTTCGCGCATGAAGACGTTCGGCGACGTGTCGGCATTGAGCAGGCGCGATTTCTGGTGGTTCTCGGCCGGCGCGACCGAGACGTTCATGTGCCGCGCCGTGAGTTCGAAGCTCTCCTGGAACGTAAGATCGGGCAGGAATTCCTCGAGCGCGTCCCAGATGTCCTCGGTCGTAACGCGCTCGGTCTTGAAGATCGACATGAAGCGGTCGACGAATCCGGACGCCTCATCCTTGGTCGACAGCAGGTCGGCGTCGAATATCTCGTTGAGTTCCTCGTCCGAACGCGTGCAGATGATGCTGCCGATGATCGCGCCGCCGCTCGATCCGGAAATGACGTACGGCAGCAGCGTCTCCTGCCACAAGGCCTTGGCCACGCCCAGGTGAAAATACAGCAGCGTCCCGGAGCCGCTCATCATGAGCGCCGAGCGTCCGAAGCAGTGGCTGGCGCGCTGGAAGAAATCGAGCTTCTCTTCGAACGCGATGTTGTCGACGGCGGGGCTGGCGAGATGCTCGAGCGCGAGTGCGATTTCCTCGACGTAATCCTCGATCAGGTCTTTCGTGCCGAATTTCGCCTTGCCGTAGAGCTCGGAGCGGCCCATGCCGCCCATGTTGCCGTGGATGCCCTCGTTGAGTGCGAACAGCAGCCCGCGATCGTCGTTGGTCGCGCGCAGGTGCACCAGATGGTCGAGGCGCTCGCGAATCGACACGAAGTCGTAGCGCCGCGAACGGTCCATGGCCTTCCAGCGCGCGGCGCCGGATTCCTCGTCGTGCTCGATGGCGGCCTGTTTCCATTCCTCGTAGCTGCCAGCCTCGTCCATCGCGGATTCGAGTTTTTTCAGGCGTGTCGAGAACACCGCTGTGCCTCCTTTCAGGCGGCCTTGAGTTCCTCCGCCATCATAGCGCTCATGTCGATCTTGCGTATTTTACCAGTCACGGTCATCGGATACTCAGTGACGAAGCGCACGTAACGCGGAATCTTGTAGTGCGAAATCTGGCCCTTGCAGAAGTCCCGGATCTCCTCTTCGGTCGCCGTGGCGCCATCCGCGAGCTGTATCCAGGCGCAGACTTCCTCGCCCATCTTCATATCCGGCACGCCGAACACCTGCACCTCGCTGACCTTCGGGTGCGTATACAGGAACTCCTCGATCTCGCGCGGGTAGATGTTCTCGCCGCCGCGGATGATCATGTCCTTGATGCGGCCCGTGATGCGCACGTAGCCGTATTCGTTCATCGTGCCGAGATCGCCCGAGTGCAGCCAGCCGTCGATGATCGTCTCGGCCGTCTTCTCGTCGTCGCCCCAGTAGCCTTTCATGACCGAATACCCGCGCGTGCAGATCTCACCCTGTTCGCCGATGGGCACGACGCGGTCGTCGGTATCGACGATCTTGATTTCGACGTGCGGGATCGGCCGGCCGACGGTCTGCGTGCGATTTTCGAAGGAATCCTCGGGCAGGGTCATATGATTGATCGGGCTGACTTCGGTCTGCCCATAGCCGATCAGCACGTTTTCCATGTGCATGTCGCTGATGATCTGCTGCATCAGTTTCTCGGGGCAGGGCGCGCCCGCAATGATGCCGGTACGCAAGCTCGAGAGATCGAACGAGGCGAAGTCGGGATGATCCAACTCCGTGACGAACATGGTCGGCACGCCGTGCAGCGCCGTGCACTTTTCGTCCTGCACGGCTTTGAGCGTCGACAATGGCTCGTAGACGGGTGCGGGCAACACCATCGTCGCGCCATGGGTCACGGCCGCGAGCACGCCGAGGACCATGCCGAAACAATGGTACAGCGGCACCGGGATGCACAGCCGGTCGTCCGGCGTCAGACGCATGCCCTTGCCGGCTTGGTAGCCGTTGTTGAGGATGTTGCAGTGCGTCAGGGTCGCGCCTTTCGGATTGCCCGTGGTGCCGCTCGTGAACTGGATGTTGATGGCATCGTCGGGTCCGAGCTCGGTCCTGAGCACCTCGAGCCGCGCGTAATCGTCCTTGCCGCCCAGCTTGCAGATCTCGTCGAAGTTGAACATGCCGGGCGACGTCGCGTCGCCCATGCGAATGATCGTCGTCAGGCTCGGCAGCCGCTCGGCGCGCAGGTAGCCCGGCTCGCAGGACGCGATTTCGGGGGCCAGCGTGTTCAGCATGTGCAAGTACTCGCTGGTCTTGAATTTCTCGGCGGCGATAATGGCCTTGCAGCCGACCATGTTGAGCACGAAGTCGAGCTCGAACAGGCGGTAGGCGGGATTGACGTTGACGAGTATCGCGCCGATCTTGGCCGTCGCGAACTGGGTCAGCACCCATTCGTAGCTGTTCGGCCCCCAGATGCCGACGCGGTCGCCTTTCTCGATGCCGAGCGCGAGCAGGCCCGTCGCGAGCCGTTCGACCTCGTGCCGGAATTCACGATAGGACCACCGTATGTCCTGGTGGCGGGCGATCAACGCGAGGTTTTCCGGGTACCTGTCGGCGATCCGGTCGAAGCAATCGCCGATGGTCTCGTACAGCAGTTGACCGGACCCTTCGCCGGTCACGTAGCTGCGGGTCAGTCTTTTCATG
>JBFJQO010000119.1:0-7207 GCA_041616535.1 Woeseiaceae bacterium
CGCATCCTGGACTTCCTGCAGCCCAACGCCGCCATGCCCGGCCTCTAAATACGGTGCCGGACACCTTATACCGGGTATAAGGTGTCCGGTACCTTATTGTTGATCAAGCGGCGTCGACTTCCTTCATCGACAGCCGCACGCGGCCCTGGCGGTCGACTTCGAGCACCTTGACCTTGACGACGTCGCCTTCGGCCAGCTTGTCGCTGACCTTTTCGACGCGCTCGTTCGAGATCTGCGATATGTGCACGAGACCGTCCTTGCCGGGCAGGATCGTGACAAAGGCACCGAAGTCCATCAGTCGTGCCACCTTGCCCTCGTAGATACGGCCGACTTCGACGTCCGCGGTGATCAGTTCGATACGACGGCGAGCTTCCTTGCCCGACGCGCCGTCAACCGACGCAATCCGGACCGTGCCGTCGTTTTCGATGTCCACGGAAGCACCGGTCTCCTCAGTAATGGCGCGAATAACTGCACCACCCTTGCCGATGACGTCGCGGATCTTGTCCGGGTCGATCTTGATGGTCATGATCGTCGGCGCCCACTCGCTCATTTCTGCGCGCGGTGCGTCGATGACCTTGTTCATCTCGCCCAGGATGTGCAGGCGCGCATCGCGGGCCTGGTCGAGCGCCGTGTTCATGATCTCGCGCGTAATGCCCTGGATCTTGATGTCCATCTGCAGCGCCGTAATACCGTCCTCGGTACCGGCTACCTTGAAGTCCATGTCGCCGAGGTGGTCCTCGTCGCCCAGGATGTCGGTAAGGACCGCGAACTCGTCACCTTCCTTGACGAGGCCCATGGCCACGCCCGCGACCGGCGCCTTGACCGGCACGCCGGCATCCATGAGCGCCAGACTCGTACCGCAGACTGAGGCCATCGAGCTCGAACCGTTCGACTCCGTGATCTCCGAGACGACGCGGATCACGTAACCGAATTCGTCGAGATCCGGCATGACCGCCTGGATACCGCGCTTGGCCAGCTTGCCGTGACCGATTTCCCGGCGCTTCGGCGAGCCGATGAAGCCTGTCTCCCCGACACAGAACGGCGGGAAGTTGTAGTGCAGCATGAACTGCTCTTTGCGCTCGCCTTCGATCGCGTCGATGATCTGCGCGTCGCGGCCGGTGCCCAGTGTCGTGACGACGATTGCCTGCGTCTCGCCGCGCGTAAAGACCGCCGAACCGTGGGCTCGCGGCAGAACGCCGACCTGGACGTCGATCGGCCGAACCGTCTTCGTGTCGCGGCCGTCGATACGCGGCTCCCCGTTGATCACGCGGCCGCGAACGAGGGTTTTCTCGAGTTTCGATGCCGCGGCTTTCACCTCGTCCGGCGTCCAGCGCGCGTCCTCGTCGGCTGCCAGTGCCTCAGCGGCAGCGTCCTTGGCGGCGCCGACCGCAGCCTGGCGCTCCTGCTTGTCGGTGACCTGGTACGCATCGGCCAGCGCGCTCTCGCAGGCGCCGGCTACGGCGGCGGCGAGTTCCTCGTCGGCTTCCGGCGCCTGCCAGTCCCAGGCCGGCTTGCCGACTTCGGCCGCCAGTTCGTTGATCGTTTCGATCGCCGCCTGCATCTGCTCGTGGCCGAACATCACGGCGCCGAGCATGACCTCTTCCGACAACCCATCGGCCTCGGATTCGACCATCAGGACGGCGTCCTTCGTACCGGCAACGACCAGTTCGAGCTTGGACTCTTTCAGAGCCGCGTTGCCCGGGTTCAGGACGTATTCGCCGTCAATGTAACCGACTTTGGCGGCGCCAATCGGCCCTGCGAACGGCATGCCGGAGATGGCCAGGGCCGCCGAGGCGCCGATCAAAGCCGGGATGTCCGGATCGACGTCGGGGTTCAGCGACATGACCGTCGCGATCACCTGGACCTCGTTCTTGAAGCCTTTCGGGAACAGCGGGCGGACCGGGCGATCGATCAGGCGGCACGTCAGTACCTCCTTCTCGCTCGGGCGGCCTTCGCGCTTGAAGAAGCCACCCGGGATCTTGCCCGCGGCGTAGGTCTTCTCCTGGTAGTTGACCGTCAGCGGGAAGAAATCGCGCCCGGGATCCGGGGCCTTCCTGCCGACTGCTGTGACCAGCACGGTCGTTTCGGCCATGTCGACGATCACGGCGCCGTCAGCCTGGCGGGCTACAGCGCCCGTATCAATGGTTACCTGGTGTTCCCCAAACTGGAAACTCTTTCTCGTAGATTTCACTTTTGATTACTCTGATTGGAAACTGGCAGGCAATGGCAACCGACGGCGTTCCCAGCCGGGACGACACGTCGATTGCTTACATTGCCGGGATTGCCCGCTAGCGGCGCAGGCCGAGCTTCTTGATGAGCTCGCGATAGCGGTCCTGGTCCTTCGATTTCAGGTAGTCAAGCAGCTTGCGGCGCTTGTTCACCATTTTCAGAAGGCCCTGACGGCTGTGATGATCTTTCTTGTGTGCACCGAAATGTTCGGTGAGTTCTGCAATTCGTTTCGACAACAGAGCAACCTGGACCTCGGGCGAACCCGTGTCGTCCTTGCCGCGCGAATGCTCGGCGATAATCTCTGCTTTTGCCTCACTGGAAAGTGACATTTCTCAATAACTCCAAAAATCTCTGTTTTTTACCCCTTTTTCGAGCGCGGTATTCTAGCCGCTCGAAGGGCCTTTTAACACCCCAAATCCCTCGATCTACAGCGTATTTTCACGGGATTTGAAAACTCTGCGCGGCGCCAGCCGGCCACTGCCGGTCAACTCGCCCACGCCCAAAAACCGGTCGCCCGATCCGTACACCCGAACCAGGTTCCCGACTTTGCCGACGGCAGCCGAAACGGCCTGCCCGGCACAAAAACTCGTCGCCGCACCATCGTCGATCTCGACGGCCGGCAGCCCCACCAGCGCCACGTCCGGCGCCAGGAGGCTGTCTCGCAGACCCTGCCGGTCTGCCTCGGCCTGAGCCTCGATCGCGGCCAGGTCCTGCATGTCCGCGGCCCTGAAGCCGCCCACCGACTCGCGGTGCAGCCTGAGCGTGTGCGCCACTGTCCCGGCCCGCCGGGCGATGTCCTCGACCAGCGTCCGGACGTAGGTGCCCTTGGAGCAGGTCACCCGGAACACGAGCCGGGTTCCCGCGGCCTCGAGCAGGCTGATTGTGTCGATCCGGATCGGGCGGGCCTCGCGTTCCACGGTCTCGCCCCGGCGGGCGAGCTCGTACAGCCGCTTGCCGTCCTTTTTCAGCGCCGAGTACATCGGCGGCACCTGCATGGAATCGCCCAGGAATCCCTGCAGGATGTTGTCCCATTCATCGAACGTCAGCTCGGGCACGTCGGCCGTGGCGATCGTCTCACCGCCGTCGGCGTCGCCCGTGCTCGTCGCCGTCCCCAGCCGGGCCGTCACGCGGTACGTCTTGTCCGCATCGAGCAGATAGGCGCACACTTTCGTGGCCTCACCGAAGCAAAGCGGCAACATGCCCGTCGCCGACGGATCGAGGCTGCCCGTATGCCCGGCCTTCTTCGCGTTCAAAAGCCGACGCACCGTCTGCAAGGCTCGGTTCGACGTCATCCCGGCCGGTTTGTTCAGCAACAACAGGCCGTCGACGTCGTCATAGCGCCGCCTGCCCCCTCGTGCCATCCGGCCTACCCCGCCGAATCGGACTTCAGCGCGCCGTCGATCAGGTCGCTGATGCGCTGCCCTTCCGCAGCGCTGTCGTCGTGCTCGAAACGCAGCTCGGGCACGTGCCGCACCTTGATGGCCTGCCCGAGCTTGCCGCGCAGGAAGCCGGCCGCCTTTTCCAGGCCTTTCTGCACCGGCGCTGCGTCGGCATTCGGGTCGAGCATGCTGTAGTACACGCGCGCGACACTCAGGTCACGCGACAGATCGACCGCCGTCAGCGAGACGCCCTCGAGCCGCGGGTCCTTGGTCTCGAACCGCAGCAACTCGTTCAACGTGCGCAGCACCTGGTTGCCGAGACGCTGATTTCTCGAAAACTCGCGAGGCATGGTCGTCAGTCGAGCGTACGCGCGATCTCGACGCGCTCGTAGCACTCGATCTGGTCGCCGATCTTGACGTCGTCGTAGTTCTTGACGCCGATACCGCACTCGGTGCCGGAACGGACCTCGTTGACGTCGTCCTTAAAGCGGCGCAACGACTCGAGCTCGCCCTCGTAGATCACGACGTTGTCGCGCAAGACGCGGATCGGGTTCGCGCGCTTCACAAAGCCTTCGCTGACGATACAGCCCGCGACGTTGCCGAGCTTCGGTGAACGGAACACTTCCTTCACTTCGGCGAGGCCCACGATCTGCTCGCGGACTTCCGGTGCGAGCAGGCCACTGATCGCTTGTTTCACGTCATCGATGGCCTCGTAGATGATGCTGTAGTAGCGAACATCGATGCCCGACTCCTTGATCGCGGTCCGCGCCGTTGCGTCCGCACGCACGTTGAAGCCGATGATGAACGCGTCCGAGGCCGCAGCGAGGTTGACGTCGGTCTCGGTAATGCCACCGACGGACGACGCCAGGACCTTGACCTTGACCTCGTCGTTGGAGAGCTTCGTCAGCGCGTCGCGCAGCGCCTCGGCACTGCCGTGAACGTCCGATTTGATGATGATCGGCACAGTCGACAACTGACCTTCCTTCATCTGGTTGAACATGTCCTCCAGCTTCGAGGCCTGCTGCTGAGCGAGTTTCGCGTCGCGCGTCTTGCCTTTGCGGAACTCGGCCACCTCGCGCGCCTTGCGCTCGTTCTTGACGACCAGGAAGTCGTCGCCGGCGCTCGGCGTGTTCGACAGGCCCAGCACCACGGCGGGCTGCGACGGCCCGGCTTTCTTGATCGATTTTCCGGACTCGCTGAACATGTTACGAATGCGGCCGTACTCCTCGCCGGCAATGATCATATCGCCCTGTTTGAGCGTGCCGGACTGCACCAGCAAGGTGGCGACGGCGCCGCGCCCCTTTTCGAGACTCGACTCGATGACGAGTCCTTTCGCCGGACCGTCGGCCACGGCCTTGAGGTCCATGACCTCGGCCTGGAGCAGAATTGCGTCCAGCAGGTCGTCGACGCCCTCGCCCGTGTGGGCCGACACGTTGACGAACTGTTGTTCGCCGCCCCAGTCCTCGGGGATGACTTCGTGCTGCGACAACTCGTTGCGAACGCGGTCGGGATCGGCATTCTCGCGGTCGATCTTGTTGACCGCGACGACGAGCGGCACGCCTGCCGCCCTGGAATGCTGAATCGCCTCGACCGTCTGCGGCATGACGCCATCGTCGGCCGCGACGACCAGCACGACGATATCGGTCGCCAGTGCACCGCGCGCGCGCATTGCCGTGAACGCGGCGTGGCCCGGCGTATCCAGGAACGAGATCTTGCCTTTGTCCGTCGTCACCGAGTAGGCGCCGATGTGCTGCGTGATGCCACCGGCCTCACCGGCCGCAACCTTGGTATGGCGGATGTAGTCGAGCAACGACGTCTTGCCGTGGTCGACGTGACCCATGATCGTAACGACCGGCGCACGCGCGACCTCGTCGCCCGTTTCGACCTGATCCTGCTCTTCGGCGAGCAGTTTCTCGTCCATCTCGGCTGAATCGACGGGCTTGGCAACGTGGCCGAGCTCCTCGACGACGAGCGTCGCCGTGTCCTGGTCGATGACCTGGTTGATGGTCACCATGGCGCCCATGTTGAACAGCACCTTGACGACCTCGTTGCCCTTGATGGCAATGAGCTTGGCAAGATCCGCCACGGAGATGCTCTCCGGAATCTCGATTTCGCGGACGACCGGCGCCGTCGGGCGCTCGAAGCCGTGCTGGTCGCCACCCACCGACACGGGCCGGCGGCGCAGCGGCGTCTTGCGCTTGCGTCGGCCGCTCTTGTCGCCTGCAACGTGCAGTTCCTTGCGCCCGTACTTGGTATCGGTGCGCTTCTTGGGCTTGGGCTTTTCCTTGTCCTTGACGCGGCGTGCGCGGGCGTCGGCCTCGACCTTCTCGAGCCGCTCCTTCTCCTGCGCGGCATCCGCGGCCGCTTTCTCGGCCTGCTTGCGCGCCTCTTCCTCGGCGTCCTTGCGAGCCTTTTCCTCGCGTTTGCGCGCCTCCTGCTCGGCGCGTTCCGCCGCTTCCTTCTCGGCCTTGATACGCTCCTGTTCGCGCTCGGCGGCCTCCTTGGCTTCCTCTTCGGCGCGGCGCTTGGCGTCGAGCGCTTCCTGCTCTTCCTGGGCCTGCTTTTCGAGCACGTCGCGCTTGATGTAAGTCCGCTTGCGACGAACCTCGACGTTTACCGTTCGCGAACGGCCCTGCATGCCCGAGAGCTTGAGTTCGGACTGCGACTTGCGCTTAAGCGTGATCCGCCGCGGCGCGGCGACCGTCGCTGCCGTGTCTTCCTGGCCGTGGCTGCGGCGCAGGTGCGTCAACAGCTCGAGCTTGGCGTCATCACTGATCGTGTCTTCCGACCCACTGACCATGATGCCCGCTTCATCGAGCTGCGACAGCAGCTTCTCGACCGGCACCTTCAAAACTTCGGCAAATTGTGCAACTGTCACATCAGCCATACATCAACTCCGCTTGCGGCGATTACGCCTGCTTCTCTTCCTCGAACCAGTGCGCGCGCGCCTTCATAATCAGCGCCGCCGCCGCTTCTTCTTCCATCTCGCTGATCTCGAGAAGATCATCCGTGGCCAGCTCGGCGAGATCCTCGCGCGTGACGACGCCATTGCTGGCCAGCGTAAACGCAAGTCCCTTCTCCATGCCTTCGAGGCTCAAAAGGTCCTCGGCCGGCTCGACTTCGTCAATCTTCTCCTCCTGCACGATCGCCTGCGTCAGCAGCACGTCACGCGCACGGCTGCGCAGCTCGTCCACGATGTCCTCGTCGAACTCTTCGATCGCGATGAGCTCCGAGGCCGGGACGTAGGCGACCTCTTCAATCGTCGAGAAGCCTTCCTGCACGAGGATCAGCGCAACCTCCTCGTCGACGTCGAGTTGCTTGGAGAACAGCTCGATCAGCTCGCGCATCTCGGTCTCGCTCTTCTCCTCGGCATCCGCCGCCGTCATGACGTTGAGTTCCCAACCGGTCAGCTCACTGGCCAGCCGGATGTTCTGGCCGCCGCGACCGATGGCCTGCGACAGCTTGTCTTCCTCGACGGCGATGTCCATCGAGTGCCTGTCCTCGTCCATGACGATCGACACGACTTCCGCGGGCGACATGGCATTGACCACGAACTGCGCCGGGTTGTCGTCCCACAGGATGATGTCCACGCGCTCGCC
>JBFJQO010000120.1:0-7159 GCA_041616535.1 Woeseiaceae bacterium
CGGGGTTTACCGTGCCGCGAGCTGTTACCAGTCGCGCGGTGCGCTCTTACCGCACCTTTTCACCCTTACCGGCGACAAGCCGGCGGTATCTTTTCTGTGGCACTTTCCGTGGGCTCGCGCCCCCCAGGCGTTACCTGGCGCCCTGTCCGAAGGAGCCCGGACTTTCCTCCGCAGCGTGCTGCGGCGGTTGCCTGGCCGACTCCGGCTTTCCCGGACCCGGGATTCTACACCGATGAGTCCGTCTCGTCCTGCAGTTCGAGGATGCGCTCGTAAAGCGCGTTCTTCCTGAGGCCGGTCAGTTGGGCCGTCACCTGCGCCGCTTTCTTCGCACCGAGGTGCTCGCCGAGCACGCGCAACAGCCTGTCCGCGTCGAGTTCGCTGCTCGCGGCGGGCTCGGCGCCCGCGACGACGATGACGAACTCGCCCTTGCCGACGATCGTGCCGCTCTCGACGCGGCGCGCGAGTTCGCCAAGCGTCGCGTGCACGCATTGCTCGTGCAGCTTGGTCAGCTCGCGGCCGACGAATGCCGGCCGGTCGGCGCCGAACGCCTCGGCCAGGTCGGCGAAGCTGTCGCCGATACGATGCACCGACTCGTACAGCACGACCGTGCGCGATTCCGTGGCTAGCGCGGCATAGTAGGCCCGCCGGGCGGCCGGCCGCGCGGGCGGGAATCCCTCGAAGCAGAAGCGATCCGTGGGCAGACCGGCGACCGACAATGCCGCCGTCACGGCGCTCGCACCGGGCACCGGCACGACCGGGATTCCCCGGGCATGGGCAGCGCGCAAGAGCCGGTAGCCCGGGTCGCTGACGAGCGGCGTGCCCGCATCGCTGACCAGCGCCACGTCCCTGCCCGTTTCCAGGGCCCGGATCACGTCCGCGGCGGCGCGTTCCTCGTTGTGGTCGTGCAGCGACAAAAGTGCCGGTTTGGCCCCGATTGTGAATAGCAATCGGCGTGTGTGGCGGGTATCCTCGGCTGCTACGAGATCCACCGATTCGAGCGTCTGGCGCGCTCGCGGTGTCAGGTCTTCAAGATTGCCGATCGGCGTCGCTACGACGAAGAGTGTGCCGCTCATCTGGCTGGAATCCGTATCCGATTGAGACAGTATGATCAGATCGCTTCGACATCCTGCACGCGAACGCCGCTCACTGGCAAGCGTGGCCATGTTGATGGCCGCCCTGCTCGCGCTCGGCGGCTGTGACACGACGGGAATCACGGCGCTCGGCGGCTCTTCCGAAGGTCGCGCCGAGCGCATGGCCCGCAACGGCGACCACGCCGATGCCGCCAGCGCCTACATGGGCCTTGCCGTCAATGCGGTCGGCAGCGAACGCGATCGCTACACGCTGCTGGCCGTCGAACAGTATCTCGATGCCGGCGACGTCGTGCGGGCCCGCAATGCGTACGATGGCGTTGCGGAACCGCTCGGCGGCAGCCTCGTGCCATTGTGGACGACGAATCGTGCCGCTTTTCTTCTCTACGACGGCGATGCCGACGCCGCACTCGAGTTACTCGAAGCGCTGAGTCGCGAGCCGCTCACGCGCCGCGATCGGCTGCGCGTCGAACTGCTGCGCGCCGATGCGTGGATCCAAAAACAGGACCCCGCACGCGCCGTCGAACTGATGACGCAACGCGAGACCTGGATCGACGACCGCCGCGGTATCGAGCAGAATCGGCTGCGGCTGTGGCAGGGACTGCTCGTCGTCAGCCCGACCGTGCTGCGCGGCGCCGTGGACACGAGCGAAGACGAGATCGTCCGGGGCTGGCTCACGATCGGGTCGATTGCGGCCTCGACCGGGCAACAGGGGGTCGGCTGGAGCAACGGCGTCTCGCGCTGGCGCAGCCAGAACCCGAAACACCCCGCCATGACGATCCTCGGCGATCTCGAACTGCCCGAACACCTGCTGCTCGAGTACCCGCGCCAGATCGCGTTGCTGTTGCCACTGTCCGGCAATGCATCCAGTGCCGGAAAGGCTGTGCAGAACGGCTTCCTCGGCGCCTATTTTGCGACGGCATCGGGTCTCGATGATCGTCAGAACGTCCGCATCTACGATGTCAATGCCGAGGGCGGCGCCAGTGCCGCGTACTCGACGGCTGTCGCCGATGGTGCAGAATTCGTCGTCGGACCGCTGCTGAAGCGCCATGTCAATCAACTCGCGAACGACATCCTGGTACCCGTACCGGTTCTCACACTCAATTATCTCGGCGAGGATACGCTCGCGCCTCCAGGCCTGTACCAGTTTGCGCTCGCACCCGAAGACGAAGCGATGTCGGCCGCACAACGCGCCCTCGCCGACGGTCACCGGCGCGGCGTGGCCCTGGTGCCGAACAACGACTGGGGACGCCGCCTGCTGACGAGTTTCGTCACCGAGTTCGAAGGCCGCGGCGGCGAAGTCCTCGACTACCGCTCGTACACACCGGGCAAGCAGGACTTCTCGGACGAAATCGAGAGCCTGATGGGCCTCACGGGCAGCGTGCAGCGATACCAGCGCATGCGCGCCAATCTCGGCGGGGCCCTGCAGTTCGACCCGCGGCGCCGCCAGGACACGGATTTCATTTTTCTCGCGACCAATGCCTCGGCGGGACGCCTGATCAAGGCGCAGTTGAAGTTCCATTACTCGGGGGACATCCCCGTCTATTCGACGTCGTCGGTCAATGCCATGGACGGCCGCTCGAATGCCGACCTCAACGGCGTCATGTTCGCCGACACGCCCTGGGTCGTCGATCCGCAACCCTGGATCGCGCACCTGCCGGGACAGTTCGCCGAATTCTGGCCCGAGGAACGGCGGCTGGCCCGCCTGCACGCGATGGGCTACGACGCTTACAACCTGATTGCTTCGCTGTACGCCGCACGCGGCGGCGTCATGGACGAGGTCGACGGCGCGACGGGCGACCTGTATCTCGATACGAACGGCCGGGTGCACCGCCGCCTGGCCTGGGCGCAGTTCCAGGGCGGCGAAGTCGTTGCCCTGCCCGACGCGGAGCCACTCGGCGGCCCGATCCGGGATATCACGAACGACGGCGAAGTGCTCGAACCCGAGGCTGCCGACGACGCCCCGTGGGACGCGCAAACGCAGGAACTCTAGGTCAGCGGGCCGAAGACGCGGCGTTTCGCTTTCTCGTCGGCCGCGGGCTGCGGCCCGTAGTCCGGAATTTCAACACGCGCGGCGGCGAGATCGACCTCGTCATGCTCGACGGCCGTTACCTCGTATTCATTGAAGTCCGCTGCCGCAGCTCGACGGCATTCGCCGCTCCAGCGCTGACCGTTGACCGCCACAAGCAACGCCGCATCGTCCGCACGGCCGCGCTGTTCGCGGCACGCCACCGGGAGCACGCGTCCCGGCGCATGCGCTTTGACGTCCTGGCCGTCCAGGGCGATTCGCCGCCCCGTATTCTCTGGCTACGCGATGCATTCCGTCCCGATGACTCGGCATTCTGAGCCCTGTTAGAATTCGCGCTGAACCCGACCCCCGGAGAAGTCATGGATCCACTGACACGTGTTCGCGACCATTTCGCGGAGAGCATCGCAACCAAACAGACGGCGGCCGACGCCCTGGCCGAGAGCATTGCGGCGGCGGGACGTGTCATGAGCGACGCATTGCTGGCCGACGGCAAGATACTCAGTTGCGGCAATGGCGGCTCAGCCGCCGATGCACAGCATTTTTCCTCGGAGCTGCTGAATCGTTTCGAAATGGAACGACCCGGGCTGCCGGCCATGGCGCTGACGACCGACGCGTCGACGGTGACGTCGATCAGCAATGACTACTCCTTCGAGGAGATCTTCTCCAAGCAGGTCCGCGCACTTGGCAGGCAGCAGGATGTGCTGCTCGGCATCTCGACCTCCGGCAACTCGGAAAATGTGATCCGCGCGATCGCGGCAGCGCACGAACGCGGCATGAAGGTCGTTGCACTGTCGGGTCGCGACGGCGGTCGCATGGCCGAGCTTTTCGAGGAAGGTGACGTCGAAATACGCGTGCCCGCCACGCGCACGGCTCGTATCCAGGAAGTGCACCTGCTCGTGATTCACTGCCTGTGCGACCTGATCGACACGACGCTGCTCGGCTCCGACTAGTCGCCTGCCAGGCGCTCTGATTTAAGTAACGCAGCGACGGCGTTTCCAGGTCGGGACGCCGCTGCCGGGATTACCCGGACAGGAAATAGAGCGCAGCGTAGCGAGCCATTCCTGTCCGGGTAATCCTGGCAGAAACGGCGTCAGTGCCTTTGATTGATCGAGGCGGCGGCCTACTTGACGATCTTGAGGTGCGGACGCGAACGCGTCGCTTCGACTTCCTGCTTGAGTTCCGGCGGTTCCGGCTCCGAATCGTGCGAAAAAATCATGCCCTGCCCCGTCTCGCGCGCATAGATACCGAGAACGGACCGAATCGGTGCCCAAACATCGAACGGCACGCCGCCGAAGCGCGCCCGGAAACTGACCGCGTCGTTGGTCAGCTTGAGATTATGCGCGGCGGACTCGCTGATATTGAGGATGATCTTGCCGTCCTTGATGTGTTCCCGTGGCACCATCACTCCGTCAAACGAGGTGTCGACGACGACGTGCGGCGTGTGGCCGTTGTCGGCCATCCATTCATGCATCGCGCGAATGAGGTAAGGACGTTTTGAACGACTTTGATTGCTCAATGTACTGCTCAGAGCGGTTTGCCAACCTGCGTTTACTTTACCATCGATTGCGGGCCCTGCGTGCGACCTAACATAAGCTGTCCGGCAGGCCGGCGACGCTAGAGTCGCATCTCCTGCTCGAGCTCGGTCAGGCTCTGCTGGAACGACCGTCGCGCGAATACCCGGTTCATGTAGGCTTCGATAGCCTCGGCATCGGCACCGAGATCGATGCCGTACACGGGAAGCCGCCACAGCAGCGGCGCGATCGTGCAATCGACGAGCGAAAACTCGTCACTGAGAAAATACGCCCGCGCGGCAAACAGCTCGGCACTTTGCAGGATGCTTTCGCGCAGCATCTTGCGCGACTTGCTCCCCAGCTTGCCGTCGCCCGTGCTATCGGCTTCCTCGGCGATCGAATACCAGTCGGTCTCGATGCGGAACAGCGCCAGGCGGAACTGCGCGCGTGTCACGGGATCCACCGGCATCAGCGGCGGATGCGGAAAACGCTCGTCGAGATACTCGATGATCACACGCGAGTCGTACAGCGTCAGATCGCGGTCCACGAGCGTCGGCACCGTGTGATACGGGTTGAGGTCCATGAGGTCCTCGGGCAGCTCCGGCCCCGGGACGTTGGCAATCTCGATATTGATGTTCTTCTCGGCCAGCACGAGACGTGTGCGGTGACTGTGAATGTCAGTCGGCCGCGAGAACAGTGTCATTACGGATCGCCTGTTAGCTACGACGGCCATCATTCAACGTCCTTCCAGATCTGTTTCTTCAGTTGTGCCGCAAGGATGAAGAAAAAGATCAGGAACATGATTACCCAGACCCCGAGCTTGCGGCGGTCCTGGCGAATCGGCTCGGCGATGAAGGCCAGGAAGTTCGTGGTGTCACGCACGAAATCGTCGAAATCCTCGGCATCCATCGACCCGGCCGAAATTTGCTCGAAGCCCTCGAACGTCGACAAGGTCGAGCCATCCTCATTCTCGTGGTGCGCGAAGTTCGCTTTCTGGTAGCCCTGCAGTTCCCACAGCACGTGCGGCATGCTCGTGCCGGCCAGAACGACGTTGTCGACGCCCGTCGGGCTTTCTTCCGATACGTAGAAGCCCTTGAGGAAGTTGTAGACGTAGTCCGCACCCTTGGCGCGCGCCATCAGCGACAGGTCGGGGGGTGGCGTGCCATACCAGCGCGCCGCGTCTTCGGCCGGCATCGCCGACTGGATCGTCTCGAACGTTTTCTCGGCGTTGAACATCAGGTTGTCGATCAGTTGCTCCTCGGACAATTCGAGTGCCTTCCCGATCGTCGTGTAGCGAACGTATTGCGCCGAGTGGCAACCCGAGCAGTAGTTCATGAAATTGCGAGCACCGCGCTGCAATGATGCCACGTTGTCGAGGTCTATTTCGGCGGGTTCGAGGTGGACGCTGCCGCCCGCCGCCATACCCTGCGATGCAATGAAGCATGCACCCAGTGCCAGCAGACTGGCGATTCTCTTGAACTTAGTCATGGTAGACCACCCTGTCCGGGACGGGCTTCGTCTTGTCCATCGCCGTGTAAAACGGCATGAGCAGGAAGAAGGCGAAGTACAGAACCGAGAAAATCCGCGCGTACATCACGTAGGTCGGCGTTGCAGCCTGAAGGCCGAGCCAGCCGAGCGCGATGAACGAGATGACGAACACGGTCAGTGCCGTCTTGTACATCCAGCCGCGATAGCGAATCGACTTGACACGGCAGCGGTCCAGCCAGGGCAGGAACACCGGCAGCACGACCGCTATCGCGAACAGGATGAACCCCCAGAGCTTGTCGGGGACCGCGCGCAGGATCGCGTAATATGGCGTGTAATACCAGACCGGCGCAATATGTTCCGGCGTCGCCGTCATGTTCGCAGGCTCGAAGTTTGCGTGTTCCAGAAACAGCCCGCCCATCTCGGGCGCGAAGAACACGACCGCGGCGAAAATCATCAGGAACACGATTATCGCGACGAGGTCCTTCGACGTGTGGTGCGGATGGAACGGCAGGCCGTCGACCGGCACACCGTCGGGGCCCTTGTTCTCCTTGATCTCGATGCCGTCCGGATTGTTCGAACCGACTTCGTGAAGCGCGACGATGTGGACGAATACCAGTGCAATGAGCGCCAGCGGCAACACGATGACGTGCAACGCGAAGAAGCGATTCAGCGTGATATCCGAGATCGAGTAATCGCCGCGGATGATCTCGACGAGCCCGTCGCCCACGACCGGGATCGCGCCGAACAACGAGATAATCACCTGCGCGCCCCAGTAGGACATCTGGCCCCACGGCAGCAAGTAACCGGCGAATCCTTCGGCCATCAGGACGAAGAAGATCAGCATCCCGATCAGCCAGATCAGCTCGCGGGGTTTCTTGTACGACCCGTATAACATCGCGCGGAACATGTGCAGGTATACGACGACGAAGAAGAACGACGCGCCCGTGGAATGCATGTAGCGAATCAGCCAGCCCCACTCGACGTCGCGCATGATGTACTCGACGGAGGCGAATGCTTCGGCCGCCGATGGCTTGTAGTTCATC
>JBFJQO010000121.1:0-7111 GCA_041616535.1 Woeseiaceae bacterium
CCGCGACCGCGCGTCGGGTAAGCTCAAGTGGACGGCGACGCCCGTGGATCTCGTGTTCGGGTCGCACGCCGAGTTGCGCGCCATTGCCGAGCTCTACGCGGAGAACGGCGGCGAAGCGAAGTTCGTCGGCGACTTCGTCGATGCGTGGAGCAAGGTCATGACGCTCGACCGCTTCGACCTGTAACACGGTGCGTGGCGAAGCCATAGCGGCTTCTTCGTCCGGCACATCGAAGAGGCCCTCCTTGCGAGGGCCTTTTCTTTAGGGAATCATCGGGTCTGGCCTCGAGGGGAAGCCGCGATGGAAAAACAAGAGATTCACGACGAGATCTACGATCTTTACGACGAATACTGCCACGGGCGTATCGATCGCCGGCAGTTCTTCGAGCGCGCCGGCGCCGTCGCCGTCACCGGCGTCGCGATGGCCAATGCGCTGCTGCCCGACTACGCACAGGCACAGGAGGTGCTGTTCACGGACGAGCGCATCAAGGCCAACTGGGTGACCTATCCGTCGCCGGGCGGCAACTCGGGGGAGATGCGCGGCTACCTCGTGCAGCCGGTGGGCGAGGGTCCGTTCCCGGCCGTGCTCGTCATGCACGAAAACCGCGGCCTGAATCCGTACGTCCAGGACGTGGCACGGCGCGCCGCGGTGGCCGGGTTTCTCGCGCTGGCGCCCGACGGGCTGGCACCGCTCGGCGGTTATCCGGGCAACGACGACGACGGAAGGACGATGCAGCGCTCACTCGACCATGCGAAGTTGCAACAGGACATGCTGAACAGCGCCCGCTTCGTGCGCACACATGAACTGTCGAACGGCAAGCTCGGCGCAACGGGCTTCTGCTGGGGCGGCGGAACGACCAATTTTCTTGCGACCGAGATGGGCGACGAACTCGCGGCAGGCGCGCCGTTCTACGGACGAGCGGCGGACACGGACAAGGTCGGGAACATCGAGGCCGCGCTGCTGGTTCACTACGCCGAGGACGATCCGCGCGTCAATGCAATGCGTGAGGACTTCGAGGCAGCGCTGAAAGCGCACGGCGTGACCTACGAGATGCATACCTATCCCGGCACACGCCATGGCTTCCACAATTATTCGACGCCGCGCTACGACGCCGACGCGGCCAAGCTGGCCTGGGATCGGACGGTCGCGTTTTTCCACGAACATCTCGACTGAACCGGCGGGGACGCACGATGGCGTGGAAGCGGCATTCCTCGCGCGTTGTCTACGAGAACGACTGGATGGTCGTGCGCGAGGACGAGGTCACCAACCCGGGCGGCGGCCACAACCGCTACGGGCACGTGCAATTCAAGAATATCGCGGTTGCGATCCTGCCCGTCGATGCCGCGGGCAATACCTACCTCGTGGGCCAGACGCGCTACACGCTCGATGCGTATTCCTGGGAGCTGCCGATGGGCGGAGCCGCGCGGAGTGAGGACCCGGTCGAGGCCGCGCGCCGCGAGTTACAGGAGGAGACAGGGCTGATCGCGCAGCGCTGGACCGAGCTCATGCGGCTGCACCTGAGCAATTCGATCACGGACGAATTGGGTATCGTCTTCGTCGCGCGCGATCTTGTCGCGGGCGAAACGCAACATGATGAAACCGAGGACATCACGGTTCGTCGGCTGCCCGTCGGCGAGGCCCTGGATCTCGTACTCAGCGGCGAGATCACCGACGCGCTCACCGTCGCGGCGTTACTGCGTTATGCGCTTGCCGAGCGCGGCGCCTGATCCCGTTCGAACCAGCCCCGGGTGCCGAGGCAGAAGCGCACGAGCGCGAGCATGAGCGGCACCTCGATGAGCACGCCGACGACCGTGGCCAGCGCCGCGCCCGACGACAGTCCGTAGAGCATCGCGGCCGTTGCGATCGCGACCTCGAAATGATTCGACGCACCGATCATCGCGGTCGGCGCCGCATCTTCGTACCTGAGCTTCAGGAGCCTGGCGAGGGCGTAACCGAGTGCGAAAATGACGACGGTCTGCAGGGTGAGCGGAATCGCGATCCACAGAATCGTCAGCGGGTTTTGCACGATCATTTCGCCTTTCAGCGAAAAGAGCAGCACGAGCGTGAGGAGCAATGCCGCGATCGTGACGGGCGTCAGGAAGTGCAGGAACCGCTCCCGGAACCAGGTCTCTCCTCTCGCGGCGATGATCCACTTGCGCGACAAGTAGCCTGCGACGAGCGGCAGGGCCACGTACACGCCGATCGACAACAGCAGCGCCTGCCACGGCACCGGTAGCCGGCCGACGCCGAGCAGGAAACCGCCGAGCACGCCGTACAGCACGAGCATCGTCAGCGAGTTGATCGCGACCATGACGAGCGTGTGACCGTCGTTGCCTTTCGAGAGGTAACCCCAGACGAGCACCATCGCCGTGCACGGGGCGATGCCGAGCAGGATGCAGCCCGCGAGATAGCTGCGCCAGAGCGGCACCTCGAGCATCTTCACGCCGTCGACGAGAACGACCGTGCCCGAGCCGTAGGTGTCGCCGACCGTGAGACGCTCGCCGAGCGGCATCTTGACGAGATCGGTCGCCTCGGGTCCGATGAAACCGAGGAACAGGCTGCCGAGGAACACGCTCGCGATCGCGTACATCGTGAACGGCTTGACGGCCCAGTTAATGAACAACGTGAGGCCGACCGGTCTCACGGCCCTGCCGGCCTTCACGACTTCGTGGAAGTCGATCTTGACCATGATCGGGTACATCATGAGAAACAGGCAGATCGCGATCGGGATCGACACGACCGGTGCCCCGTTGACGCTCAGCGCCATGCCGTCGAGCGTCTCCGCGAACCCGGGAGCAATCTTGCCGAGCAGGATGCCGCCGAGGATGCAGAGTGCGACCCAGGCGGTCAGGTAGCGCTCGAATACGCTCATGCTCGAGAGGCGTTCGTCGATCTTGCTCATGACGATGGCGCGTCCTGCGCCAGTCGTTCGAGAAGGCCCGCGACGCGCCGCCGGATGTCGTCGCGGCTGTCACGAAAGACCTTCATGATCTCGTCCTCGGTCCCCGTGGCCTTGGCGGGATCGGGCAGCGGCCAGTGTTCCTTGCGCAGGCCGGCCGGCACCGCCGGGCAGTGCTCGTCGGCGTGACCGCAGACCGTGACGAGGTGGTCGGCGCCGTGCAGCATGGCGTCGGTGAGCTCTGTCGACGCCTGGCCGGCGATGTCGACACCGGCCTCGGCCATGACGGCAATCGCGCGCGGGTTCTTGCCGTGCGCCTCGATGCCGGCAGACATGACTTCGATCTCGCTGCCGCCGAGGTGGCGCGCCCAGCCCTCGGCGATCTGCGAACGGCACGAATTACCGGTACACAGGAACAGGATTTTCATCAGGCAACCTCGAGAATGCCGTCGTCGATCGGATCGTCGAGCAACGTCTTGCGATCCAGGAAATAGTCATGAGCCACCTGCCAGGGCGGCTGCGCGCCCTGGCGCGGCAGGATCGCGCCGCCGCGCCGCACGTAGCCCGAGTTCAGCGCATCCATGATGCTGCTGTCCAGCCTGTTCGTGCCGCGATCGCGGGCGACGGCGACGGCGGCATCGCGGTCGTCGAGATGGCGCAGCAGGCGGCACAGCCAGTTCCCCGCGAGATCGACTTTGGCCGTCCACGGAAAGTTGACGTAGCCGAAGATCGCGGCGAGGTTCGGCACGCCCTCGACCAGGACGCCCTTGTAGATCATGCGACTCCGGGGCGCGCAGGGTTCGCCGTCCACGGAGACCGCGACGTCCCCGAACACGCGCAGGTTGAATCCCGTCGCCGACACGACGATGTCTGCCGCGAGTTCCTCGCCCGAGGCGAGGCGCAGGCCCGACCGCGTGAACGACTCGATACGGTCGGTGACGATTGATGCGTCGCCGCGGCGCAATGCCTTGAAGAGATCGTCCTCGGGAAGGATGCAAAGCCGCTCGTCCCACGGGCTATAGCGCGGCGTGAAATGGCGCATGTCCACGTCGGGTCCGACCGCCTTGCGGACGTGGCGCAGCAGCAATCGTCGCATGAAATTTGGCCAACGGCGGCAAGCCTTGTAGAGCCAGTATTGCAGGACGAGATTGCGCTTGCGCAGGAGCCGCGAGGCGGTTTTCTGCGGCAGCAACCAGCTCAGCGGACGGAACAGGAATTCGCGGGCGGGCACGTTGAAATAATACGACGGCGAACGTTGCAGGATCGAGACATTGCGGGCCGTCCCGGCCATCGCGGGCACGAGCGTCGCGGCCGTCGCGCCGCTGCCGATCACGACGACCGACTTGTCGCGGTAGTCGAGGTCGACCGGCCAGAGCTGGGGATGCACGAGCCGTCCGCGAAAGTCCTGCACGCCGGGGAAGTCCGGCGTGTAGGGCCGATCGTAATCGTAGTAACCCGTGCACGCGATCAACAGGCCGCACACGTAGCGTTCCGCGTCGCCATCGTCTCGCTCCGCGGCAACGGTCCAGCTCGACGAAGCCGAATCCCAGTCCGCGCTGACGACCCTCTGCCCGAAGCGAATGTCCTTGCTGAGGTCGAACGTGTCGGCCGCCGCCGAAACGTAATCCTGGATCGTCCGGGCGCCGGCGAATATATCCGGCTTGTCCCAGGGCAGGAATTCGTAGGCGTAGGTGAACATGTCCGAGTCCGAACGAATGCCCGGGTAACGGAACAGGTCCCACGTGCCGCCGATCGCGGCGCGGCGCTCGAGGATCGCGAGGCGCTTGTGCGGGAACTCGCGCCGCAGCCTGCAAGCGATGCCGATGCCGGAGACGCCGGCACCGATGATCAGGATATCGAATCGGTCTGTCACGGTCCGGCGCATGTTACTACGCGCAGCCGGTTCAGTTGGAGAAGAAACTGGCTCCTTCTTCCGCGCTCGATGCGCGTTCCCGGAATGCCGCGAACAGTTCGCGCCCGATACCAAAAGCGTGCGAGGCTGCATCGTTGGCAACCGGTTCCCGGGACTCGATGTCGTCGGCCGCGATGTGCAGGTCGCCGGATTCCGCATCGATCGTGATCATGTCGCCGTCGCGAATCCTGCCGATTAATCCGCCGTGCGCCGCTTCGGGCACGACCTGGATCGCGGCCAGGACCTTGCCCGACGCACCGGACATGCGGCCGTCGGTCAGCAGCGCGACCTTGAAGCCGCGATTCTGCAGCAGCCCGAGATAAGGCGTGAGCTTGTGGAGTTCGGGCATGCCGGTGGCTGACGGCCCCTGGTAGGGGAGAACCGCGACGAAATCGAGTTCGAGTTCGCCGTCGTTGAACGCGCGCTTGAAGCCCTCCTGGGACTGGAAGACGCGCGCCGGCGCCGTGATGCGGTGATGCTCGTCGCTGACAGCCGAGATCTTGACGATCGCCCGCCCGGCGTTGCCCTTGACGAGCCGCAAGCCGCCTTCCGGGTCGAACGGTTCCTTAACCGACGCGATGATCTCGCTGTCGAGCGACGCCTCCGGCACCGCGCGCCACTCGAGCGTGTCGCCGGCGATGAACGGTTCGTCGCAGAAGCGGCGCAGCCCGTCGCCGAGGATCGTCCTGACGTCCTCGTGCAGGCAGCCGGCATCGAGCAATTCGCGCACGAGAAGGCCCAGCCCGCCGGCGGCATGGAAATGATTGACGTCGGCGACGCCGTTCGGATAGACGCGCGCCAGCAACGGCACCGCTGTCGAAAGCTCCGCGAAATCCTCCCAGTCGATCATGATGCCGGCGGCTTTCGCAATCGCGATCAGGTGGATCGTGTGGTTCGTCGAACCGCCTGTCGCAAGCAGGCCGACGATGGCGTTGACGATGGCCTTCTCGTCGACCACCTCGCCGACCGGGATGTAGTTGTCGCCGATGCTCGTCAACTGCAGTACACGGCGCACGGCCTCGTCGGTCAGCAACTCGCGCAGCTTCGTGCCCGGGTTGACGAACGAGCCGCCCGGCAGCTGCAGCCCCATCAGTTCCATGAGCATCTGGTTGCTGTTGGCCGTGCCGTAAAACGTGCACGTCCCCGGCGCGTGATAGGCCGCGGCCTCGGCCTCGAGCAGCTCGTCGCGGTCGATGCGCCCTGCGGCAAAGTCCTCGCGAACGCGCGCCTTTTCCTTGTTCGAGAGACCCGAAACCATCGGCCCCGCGGGCGCGAACACGACGGGCAGGTGGCCGAAGGACAGCGCGCCGATCAGCATGCCCGGGACGATCTTGTCGCAGATTCCGAGGAAGATGGCCGCGTCGAAGACGTCATGCGACAGCGCGACCGCCGTGGCGAGCGCGATGACGTCGCGGCTGAACAGCGACAGGTCCATGCCGTCCTGCCCCTGCGTGACACCGTCGCACATCGCGGGCACGCCACCCGCGACCTGGGCAACGGCGCCGTTTGCCGCCGCGGCGCGTTTGATTTGCGCCGGGTAGGTCTCGAACGGCTGGTGTGCGCTCAGCATGTCGTTATATGCCGTGACGATGCCGAGATTCGCACCGTCGCGCGCCGCGATCTTCTGTTTCTCGATCGGGGAGGCCGCGGCCATGACGTGCGCGAGGTTGCTGCACGAGGTTTTCGAGCGTGCCGGCTCCCGGTGCGACGCGTTGTGAATGCGGTCCAGGTAAGCCGAGCGCGCGGGCCGGCTGCGCTCGACGATGCGGTCGGTGACGCGGGTAATGGTCGGATGCATGGTCGCTAGGGTGCCCAGTAAACGTGAACGGGGGCCCGCTTCTGGCGCAGCAGGCGCGTGACGGGATAGCGGGCGTTGCCCGCTTTCGCCTTGTCGTAAATGATGCGTTTGTCGTCGCCGAAGAACAGCAACACGATCTCGTCGCTGCGCGACAGCGCCGCCAGCGTCAGGCTGATGCGTTCGTAAGGTGACGCGTCGGTCCGGACCGGAATGCATAACGTATTGGACTCGAGGTCGAGACCCTCGTCGAGATTGTCGGCGTCGGGAAACAGCGAGGCGAAGTGACCGTCCGTGCCCATGCCGAGCAACGCGCAGGCAAACGGGAAGGGCATAAAGCGGATTTCCCGGTCGAGCGCGGCCGCACGCTGGTCAGCCGTCGTCTTCTCCGCGAAGAACGGCAACAGGTCGGCGCTCGCTGCGCCGTTGACAAGCAGTTTGTCGCGTACCAGCCGCTCGTTGCTGTCCGCGTGGTCGCCAGGCACCCAGCGGTCATCGCTCGGCAGG
>JBFJQO010000122.1:0-7090 GCA_041616535.1 Woeseiaceae bacterium
CCGCCGGGTCGGGCAGCTTGTTGCCGATGCGCTCGACGGCGCCCAGGAAGCCGCCGTTACCGTTGGCGGCCTTTACGTCTTCGGACATGAGGATCCCCTCTTATTGTTCGGGCGACAGTGTACTGAATTCGGCGCAAAAAAGGGCACGGCGCCGGAGCGTCGTGCCCTGTGGGAGGTGGCCTTGCCGGTGACCGCGCGGCCTACCAGCCGCAGCTGCGACCTTCGTTCTGCTCCTCGAGGTAGCCCATGAGCGGCGCGAAGTAGTCGATGATCGCCGTGGCGTCCATTTCGCGCGTGCCCGTCATGACCTCGAGCGTGTCCTGCCAGGGCTGGCTCGCGCCGGCCTCGAGCATGGCGTAGAACTTCTCGCCGGCCTCCTCGCTGCCGAAGATCGAGCACGCGTGCAGGTCGCCGTCGTGGCCGGCCGTCTGGCACAGCGAACGGTGGAACTGGAACTGCAGGATGCGCGCCAGGAAGTAGCGCGAATACGGCACGTTGGACGGGATGTGGTATTTCGCGCCCGGGTCGAAGTCGCTTTCCGTTCGTTCGACGGGCGGCGCGATGCCCTGGTACTTCGTCCTGAGGTCCCACCAGGCCTGGTTGTAATTCGCGGGCGTGATGTCGCCGGCGAAGACGCCCCAGCGCCATTCGTCGATGAGCTTGCCGAACGGCAGGAACGCAATGCTGTCGAGCGCCATCTGCATCTGCCGGTTGATTACGGCGCGCGGATCGTCCTCGGCGGATTTGACCAGCCCGACCTCGGCGAGGTAGCCGGGCGTCATCGACAACACGACCGTGTCGCCGATCGCCTCGTGGAAACCGTCGTGGGCGGCGCCCTGGAACAGCGGCGGCTGGTTCTTGTAGGCGCCCTGGTAGTAGTTGTGGCCGAGTTCGTGATAGATCACGCGCAGCTCGTCGTACGTCTGGTTGATGCACATCTTGATGCGCAGGTCGTTGCCCCCGTCGAGGCCCCAGGCGCTCGCGTGGCAGACGACTTCGCGATCGCGCGGTTTCGTGAACTGCGAGCGCTCCCAGAACGTGTCGGGCAGGCGCGGCATCCCCAAGGACACGTAGAAGCTCTCGGCCGAGCGCACCATCTCCTGCGGCGAGAAGTTCTTAGTTCTAAGCGTCGAGTCGACATCGACATCGCCGACGCCCGGGTGTGGCTCGATCATGTCGTAGAGCGCGGACCAAGTCTGCGCCCACATGTTGCCGAGCAGGTGTGCAGGGATCGGACTGTCCTGTGGCACCTTGTCTTCGCCGTAGATCTCGCCGAGCTTTGCGCGGACGTGGCAGTGCAGCTCGTCGTAGAGCGGCTTGACCTGGTCCCAGAGCTTGGCGCTTTCGGCCTGGAATTCGGCCGGGCCCATGTCGTAGTTCGAGCGCCACATTTCGCCGAGATTGCCGTAGCCGAGCTCGACCGAGCCTTCGTTGGCCAGCTCGACGAAACGCGCGTACTTGTCGCGCATCGGCACCGAGATTTTGCGCCAGCCCAGCCAGTATTCGAGCAGCTCGTCGTAGTTGCGCACGTCCTTCATTTTCTGCTCGAGCACCGAGCCGGAGAGGCAGTCATTGTCGCTGCGGCAGTACTTGCCGGCGCCGTAGAGGCCCTCCATGTCGGTGGCGAGCGCCGAGATTTCCTTGCGCTTGGCGGCATCGCGCGGCGCGGGCGCGGACGTGCCGAGCTTCAGCAGCTCGATGGCCCGGGCCGTGTCGGGATCGAGGTCCTGGCCGGCGTAGGCGAGGGACTGCTCGACCATCTCGCCGTGCCACTTCTGGTAACGCTCGTTGGCCGCCGCTGCAATAATCGCCGTATCGCCCGTGATGTAGGTCGAACGCACCCACTCGGCCGCGCCGAGCTCCCTGGCCAGCTCTTTGAGCTCGGCGTTGGCGCGGGCGACGAATTCATCGGCCGTTTCGGCGGGCGCGGCGGCGGCCGATTCTTCGGTAGCCTGCTCGGAGCAGGCCGCAAACAGGGTGGCGAGCGCAAGGCCCGCGACGATTTTCACGAGGTGTTTCATAGGCTCTTCCTGTATTAATGAATGCCGTGCATCCAGCGGCGCAGGACCGGCGAGATGATGATCATGAACACGCCGGCGCCGACACCGAACCACATCAGAAATTCGAACAGCTGGGTATACGTACCGAGCGCAGTCGCAACGTCGGCCGTTTCGCCGGCCGTCGTGTCGATGGCCGCGAGCTTGCCGAGGCGCGTCGCGACCGTCTCTGACAACGCCGTCGCGAGGAACCAGGTGCCCATGCTGACGCCGACGACGTTCGGGATCGACAGCTTGGTCACGGCGGACAGGCCGACGGGGGACAGGCACAGCTCGCCCGTCGTGTGCAACAGGTAGGCCAGCACGAGCCAGATCATCGCGACCTGCCCGGCCTGGTCCGGGAACTGTGCGCCGAAGACCAGCGCGCCGAAACCGAGACCGGCCTGGAGGATGCCGAGGCCGAACTTGACCGGCGTGGACGGCTCGAGGTTCTTTTTCGCGAGCCAGGTCCAGAGCGCCGCAAACGGGATCGCGAGCAGCATGATGAAGCCCGCGTTCAGGGAGCCGAACTGCGCGGCCGTGAACGTGGCGTCACCGATCGAGCGGTCGACGACGCGGTCGGCATACAGGGTCATCGAGCCGGCCGACTGCTCGAACAGCGCCCAGAACACGATCGTCGAGAGGATCAGGATCATGAGCACGACCGTGCGGCCGAATTCGTCCGAGTAGTGCGTCAGGAAGCCGTAGATGACGAAGCCGACGATCAGCACGAGCGAAAGGTACATGACCGGCTCGGCATAGGCGGCCGAAAACCCGGCCATCCAGCTCGGCGGATGCAGGTTCGCGAACACGGCGAGGACGCCGGACAGGATCGCAATCGCCGCGATCGCGTACGCGACGTTGTTGTTCTGCTCCTGGCGCTTGTGGATCATCGAGTAGAGGATCAGGCCGACGATCGCAACGATCAGGAAGACGTTTTGCGTGAGCAGCACGACCGGCTCGTGCTGGACGAGCAGCCACAGGACGTACAGGACCGGCAGGCTCAGCAGGTAGATCGACCACTCGACGTTGATCGGGCCGAGGAAGGACTTCTTGAGCTTCTCGGGCTCCGAGGGTTCGGCGTGCCCTTTCAGGTATTTCTGGCCGTACATGAACGTGAACAGGCCGATGATCATGCCGATGCCGGCGGCGCCGAAGCCGTACTTCCAGCCGAAGGTCTCACCGAGCCAGCCGCACAAGAGCGTGGCCGTGAACGAGCCGATGTTGATGCCCATGTAGAAGATCGTGAAGCCCGAATCGCGGCGCGGATCCTCGGGCGCGTACAGCTTGCCGACGATCGTCGAGATGTTCGGCTTGAGGTAGCCGACGCCCATGACGATCAGCGCGAGTGCGAGGTAGAACCAGTTAAGTGCACCGACATCTCGGTTGGTTAGATCCTGGGCCAGCACCGTGCCGGCAGCAATAACCTCCCCGGAATGCAGCATGAAGTCGCTGTCGAACACATGTCCCGCCGCAAAAAAGGTCGCTTCAGCGCCTTCGACGGCCATCAGGATGTGGCCCATCGACAACAGGATGCCGCCGAACAGCACCGACTTGCGCATGCCGAGGAAGCGGTCGGCCAGCATGCCGCCGATGAGCGGCAGTGCGTAAACGAGACCGGCGTAGGCGCCGAGGACATCGAGCCCCATTTCGTCCGTGAACAGGTGGTATTTCGTGAGGTACAGCAGCAGCAGGTATTTCATTCCGTAGAACGAAAAACGCTCCCACAATTCCGTCGTGAAGCAGACGTACAGGCCCTTGGGGTGCCCCCACAGCTCCGCGTCGTGCGAATAGTCTTCCGCGGCTGCGGTTGCCGAATCGGTCATACATCCCCCCGGGTGGCGTCGGGCGCCGTTTTACTTGTGGCCTGCCGGTCGTGGTCAGGCATTAAACACTATTTGCAGCGCTTCCTGCTACTTGACAGCAGGTTCCTCGGCAGGTTCCGGCGCTTTCTTCGCGACGAGGCGCGACATGACTATGCCCAGCTCGTACAAGAGGTAAACGGGCACGGCGAGCATGGTTTGACTTATTACATCGGGCGGCGTCAGCAGCATGCCGATGACGAACGCGCCGAGAAAAACATAGGGCCTGGCCTTGCCGAGCTTCTCGGTCGTCGTCAGGCCCGTCATGACCAGCAGCACCGTCGCGACCGGCGTCTCGAACGCAAAACCGAATACGAGCACCACCATCATCACGAAGCTGACATACTGCGTCATGTCGGGCTGGTAATTCACCGTGTCGGGCGTGAACGTCGACACGAAGCCGAAGATCAGCGGAAAGACGACGAAATACGCGAATGCCATGCCGGCGAAGAACAGGACGATGCTCGTCGCGAGCAACGGGAACGCGAAGCGCTTCTCGGTGCGATAGAGACCCGGCGCGACGAATGCCCAGACCTGGTAGAGAATCACCGGCATCGCGATGAACAATGCCAGGTAGAACGTCAGCGCGATCGTCGCCGTCAGCGGCGATACCGGGTTCAGGGCGAGCAGCTCACCGTTGGGGACGACACTGACGAGCGGTGCGGCGATATAGTTGAAAATGATCTTGGCGAACGGCACCAGCGCAAGAAATACGAGGAACACCGCCCCGAATATCTTGAACAGGCGACTGCGGAGCTCGACGAGGTGAGACAGCAGCGTGCCTTCGGCCAGGTCTTCGGGTTGCTGCTCGGCCATCAGGCGGGTTTCTCCTTGTCGGCGTCCTTGTCGTGCAGCGGCGAGAACGTGTCGTCATCGCGCGGCGTGACGAGCTGCGACGGATCGAGGTTCTTCTTCAGCTCCTTCGGGTCGAAACCGAGGTTCTTCTCGGCGTCGAGCTCCTCCTCGAGCTGGCGCTGCAGCGCCCGCGTCATCTGGCGCGCCTTGCCGACCCAGCGGCCGAGCTGGCGCGCGACGCGCGGCAGCCGCTCGGGCCCGAGGATGAGCAGCCCGATGATGCAAAGCAGTATGAATTCCGAACCGCCGATTCCGGACATGGTCGGCCTCTCAGGCTTACGCGTCTTTTTCCTTGCGGGCTTCTTCGGCGGGCGTGTTGTCGAAATCAGCGTCCTTCGACTCGTCGCTGATCTTTTCGGCGGATTCGTCCGCCTCGTTCATCGCCGAACGAAAGCCCTTGACCGCTCCACCGAGGTCGGACCCCAGGTTGCGGAGTTTCTTGGTTCCGAAAATGGCCAGCACGATGACCAGGATGATCAGCAACTGCCACGGGCCAATGTTGGAAAACATCTCTTACTCCTGGGGCCGGGCCCCTTGTCTCAAGCCGCGAATACTATTCATGATACCCCCGCGGGCGCAACAAAACCCGACCGGCGTCAGGTTTCGAGCCAAAACGTCACGGGGCCGTCGTTGGTCAGTGAGACCTGCATGTCGGCGCCGAATTCCCCGGTCTCGACCGTCTCGAGCGCGCCGCGGCAGGCCGCGACGAGCCGGTCGAAATACGCCGAGGCCTTATCGGGTGGCGCACTCTTGGTGAAACTCGCGCGCGTTCCCTTTTTCGTATCCGCCGTCAGCGTGAACTGCGGCACGAGCAGCAGGCCGCCGTCGATGTCGGATACGCTCAGGTTCATGCGGCCCTCGCCGTCGGGGAACACGCGGTAACCCAGGAGGCGCTCGGCCAGCCGGTCGACGTCTTTTTCTGTGTCGTCGCGATGCACGGCGACGAGCACCATGAGCCCGCGGCCGATGGACCCGACGGTCTCGCCCCCCACGGCCACCTCGGCCTGCGTCACGCGCTGCAGTAGTCCGATCATTTCTTGCCGGCTTCCCTTGATTTGGCGGCCCCGGGGCCTTTGTCGATGCAAGCCGCAGAATGATACGGCACGTGCGCGGCGGGCGCGTGGGAGACTGTTCCGGCCGGCTGGTGGGAGAAACCCCGGATTTCTCCGCGCCATTTGGGCCACGGAGGGCCCGAATTCGCGTGTTGGTCGAGCCGGTCCAGGGAAGGGAGGCCCCGATCCTCAGGATCGGGGCCATTTTCTACTCATAGTGGGAGGAAAAGAATACCTTCCTGCCAATAATAAACAATTGGTGGGAAAGCAAAGATATTAGAAAATCCCACATCCGGTGATCTGAGCAGTCGCTGGCATTCGACGAGGCGTGGCATACACTAGCGGCTGGCACCAGCATCGGACGCAACATGAAAAGAAGAGCATTCGTCGGCGGCCTGGCGGCCGCCGTGGGCGTGACAGCCTGCGCGCAGGAAGCCGCGGATTGCGGCGACGGGGCTGCCGCGGGGGCCGGGACCTTCGAATGGTCCTGCGTGACGTCGTGGCCGCCGAAATTCCCGGGGCTCGGCATGGCGCCCGAGAACCTCGCGACGCGGGTCGCGGCTGCGAGTGGCGGTCGCCTCCGAATCAAGGTCTACGGCGGCGGCGAACTCGTGCCCGCGTTCGAGGTCTTCGACGCCGTCTCGCGCGGCACCGTCGAAATGGGCCACGGCGCGTCCTACTACCACAAGGGCAAGGTCGATGCGGCGCAGTTCTTCACGTCGATCCCGTTCGGTATGACGAATTCCGAACTCAATGGCTGGCTCTACTATGGCGGCGGCCTCGAGCTGTACCGCGAGCTCTACGCGCCGTTCAATCTCGTGCCGTTTCCGACGGGCAATACGAGCGTGCAGATGGGCGGCTGGTTCAACAAGAAGATCAACTCGATCGACGATCTCCGGGGTCTGAAGATGCGCATTCCGGGCCTCGGCGGCGAGGTGCTGCGGCGCGCGGGCGGCACGCCCGTAACCCTGCCCGGGGCCGAGATCTTCACGGCGCTTCAGACCGGGGCGATCGATGCGACGGAATGGGTCGGGCCCTACAACGATTCGTCGTTCGGGCTGCACAAGGCCGCGCGTTATTACTACTACCCGGGCTGGCAGGAGCCGGGTCCGGGGCTCGAGACGATCATTCACAAGGAGGCGTGGGCGTCGTTGCCGCCCGACCTCAAGGAAATCGTGAGCATCACGTGCCAGGCATTGACGACCGACATGGCGGCCGAGTACGCCAACGGCAATGCGGCCTCGCTGGCACAGCTTGCCCAGGATGAGAACATCGAGATTCTCGA
>JBFJQO010000123.1:0-7089 GCA_041616535.1 Woeseiaceae bacterium
AGACGCTCGGCGCCGGCGACATGACCCTGTTCACCGTATCGGCAATCCTGTTGCTCGACACGCTGGCGACCTCGGCCGCGGTCGGCGTCTCGAGCATCACGTGGTGGTTCATTCTCGGCCTCGTCTTCCTCGTGCCTTATTGCCTCATGAACGCCGAGCTCGGCACCACCTATCCCGAACAAGGTGGCCTCTACGCCTGGATCCGCGACATGTTCGGCGCGCGCTGGGGGACACGCCTGACGTGGCTCTATTGGTTTAACACTATCCTCTGGAATTGCTCCGTACTCGTGATGTTCGCCGGCGTACTCGCGCAGATGTTTTTCCCGGACATGAGCCTCGGCATCAAGATCGCGATCACGATCGCCGTGAGCTGGCTCGTCGTGGCCCTGACGGTCCTGTCGCTGCGGATCGGCAAGTGGATCCCGAATGCCGGCGCCATCATCAAGATGATCGCATTCGGCGCACTGATCGCCGGCGGCATCGCGTTCGCCGGCCGCGACAACGTCGAACTCGCCAACGACTTTTCCCTGTCGTCTTTCGTCCCGGAGTGGGGCGCGAGCACGCAATACATCACAACGATCGTTTACGGCATGCTCGGCTTCGAATTGATGTCTTCGGCCGCAGAGGAGATGAAAGATCCGACCCGCGACATTCCGCGCGCCGTTTTCTGGTCGGCGCTCGTCATCTTCCTCGCCTACACGCTCGGCACGTTCGCGATCCTGGCCGCCATCCCGGTCGACGAGATCAACCTCGTCGAAGGCCTCGTCGATACCTTCCGCACGCTGTTCGGTGAATCGCAACTCGGTGCCGCCGCCGCCCTCGTGCTGGGCGGCATGGTGCTGTTCACGTTCTTTTCGAACACGGTCACATGGTCGATCGGCTGCAACCGCGCCGCGGCCGAAGCCGCCAATGACGGAGAACTGCCGAAGATCCTCGCCGTAGAGCATCGCGTCTACGGAACGCCGCTGGGTGCCGCCGTGATCATGGGCATCCTGATGACAATCATGCTGATCGTCTACGGGCTGCAGGCGGAGTCCAATGCCGAGCTGTTCTGGATGTTGCTCGCGACCAGTGCCGTCATCTATCTCATGCCCTACATCGGTCTGTGCGCGGCCTTCTTCCGTGCGCGCCAGGTTGACGCGGATCGCCCGAGGCCGTTTCGCGTCGCCGGGGGCCAGGGCGTCGCGTTCATCCTCGCGCACCTGTGCATCGTGATTCTCGCCATCATGATCTTCCTGTTCATGTACGTGCCGGGCGAGGGCTTCGACTGGCCGGTCGTCGCCGGGTCGATCGCCAGCATCCTGCTCGGCGAAGCGGCCATACGCTATGCGGAGCGCGAGCGCCGCACGCACGATGCCTGATTCGCTCGCGGAGCGTCGCTGGCGGTCCCTGGGTCCGGCCTACCGGCACTTCTACGAGAAGCCGCTGCATCTCGTGCGCGGCGAGGGTGTCTGGCTGTTCGACGCGGCAGGCAAACGCTACCTCGACTGCTACAACAACGTGGCCTCTGTCGGCCACTGTCACCCGGTTGTCGTCGAGGCCGTCACGAAGCAGGTTGCCACGCTCAACACGCACACGCGCTACCTGCACGAGACCATCGTCGAGTACGCCGAGATGCTCGCCGGCACCCTGCCCGGCGACCTGTCCGTCTGCATGTTCGTGTGCACGGGCACCGAAGCTAACGATCTCGCTTACCGCATCGCGCGCGCCGTCACCGGGAATCGCGGCGCCATTTGCACGACCGGCGCCTACCACGGCAACTCGACACTCGTCGCCGAGTTGTCGCCCGGTTTCGAGCGCAAGCGGCCGCGGCCCGGCTTCATCGCCGACGCTCATCCGCCCGACACGTATCGAGGCCCGTGGAACGCCGACGATCCGGACCACGTAGAAAAATACGCCAGCCTCGTCGATGAGGCCATCGACGATCTCGCGGCACACGGCCACGAGCCGGCAATGATGATCATCGACTCGATCTACGACGCCGCGGGCGTCCATACGCCACTGCCCGCGTACCAGCAGCAGGTTCACGAGAAGGTCCGCGCGGCCGGCGGCCTCGTCGTCTGCGACGAGGTCCAGGCGGGCCTGGCGCGACTCGGCGACAACCTTTGGGGTTTCATGGACTCGGACGTGATCCCGGACATCGTGACGATGGGCAAGCCGATGGGGGACGGCCATCCCCTTGCCGTCGTCGTCACGACGCCCGAGATCGCGGCCACTTTCGCGAAAGAAACGCACTACTTCAATACGTTCGGTGGCAACCCGGTCTCGGCCGCGGCCGGCAAAGCGACGCTCGACATCGTCCTGCGTGACGAGTTGCTTACCCACGTGAAACGCGTCGGCGATTACCTGCTCGCGGGCCTTGGCGACCTGTCCGAAAAATTCGCATTGATCGGCGATGTTCGCGGCAAGGGCCTGTTCCTGGCCGTTGAGCTCGTACGCGATCGCGCCACGCAAGAGCCCGCCAGCCGCGCAGCCGCCGAGGTCGTCGAACGGATGCGCGAGAGCGGCGTCCTCGTCGCCCTGATCGGACCGCATCGGAATACGCTCAAGATCCGCCCGCCGCTGGTACTGACCGTCGAACACGCCGATATCTGCCTGCAGGCTCTCGAACGGGCGCTAAGCCAATGATCCGCGCCCTCGCCCCCGTCGCCACGCTGTTGTTCAGCGCCTCGATCCTGCTCACCGGCCAGGGCCTGCAGGGGACGCTGTTGCCCATGCGGGCCGGGCTCGAGGGCTTCCCGACGCTGGCGATCGGCGCCATGGGCGGCACCTACTTTTTCGGCTTTACGATGGGCTGCCTGCGAGGCGGCGCGCTCGTGCAGCGCGTCGGGCACATCCGCGTATTCCTCGCGATGAGCGCAATGGCGTCGGCCGCGCCGCTGCTGCACGGTCTCGTGGTGCAGCCGCTGGTCTGGGGTTTCCTGCGATTCGTGACCGGGTTCTGCCTCGCCGCGCTCTATGTCGTGATCGAGTCGTGGCTCAACGAACGCGCCTCGAACGAGAACCGCGGCGTGATCTTCTCGACCTACGCGATGATCACGCTCACCGTCATGGCGGCCGGCCAGCTCATGACGCTGTTGTTCGACCCGTTCGGGCTGCACCTGTTCGTCATCGCCTCGATCCTGTTCTCGATCGGTGCGGTACCGATCGCGCTGTCGACGAGCCCCTCGCCCAAGCGACCGAAGTCGGTCCGCATCGACATTCCGCGGCTGCTGGCGGTCTCCCCGTCCGGCACGATCGGCTGCCTTGCCGCCGGACTCGCGAACGGTGCGTTCTGGGGCCTCGCACCGGTGTATGCATCGACGGTTGGCGACGCGGCGAGGATGGCCGCATTGTTCATGACGTTCGCCGTCGTCGGCGGCGCGCTCGCCCAATGGCCGCTCGGCCTGCTGTCGGACGCCATCAGCCGGCGCAAGGTACTGGTCGGCATCGCGCTCGTCGGAGCGCTCGCCGGCATTGCGCTCACCGTTGCGGCAGGCAACGTCAACGCCGATCTTGCACTCGCGCTCGGCTGCCTGTGGGGCGCGATGGCGTTTCCGCTGTACACGATCGCGGTTGCGTACGCGAACGACTACGCAGACCCCGCCGAGTTCGTAAAAGTGTCGGCCGGTTTGCTGTTCGTTTACGGCGTCGGCGCCATCTTCGGACCGTTCGCCGCGTCACTGTTCATGACGTGGCAGGGTGAGACCAGCCTGTTCCTGTTTGCGGCCGCCGTGCATTTGCTCCTGATCGTATTCGTGGTGATCCGCTTCCTGCTCGAAGGCAAGCAGGCGGAACAGCACGTGGACTTCGGCGACGCGCTGTCGGCAGCCCAGACGACATCCCAGGTCTACGAAGAGGAAGTGCGCAGCTAGGCGGCCCGGCGTTCGATCGCCTCGATCGCGAGCTGCGCCATCGGCTCGACGAAGCGGCCGACCTCGGCCGCATTCTCGCTCGACGCGTTGCCTTCGGCCGCCCGCTTGGCGACGCCCTGGACGATGGCGGCCAGCCGAAAGAAGCTGAAAGCCACGTAGAATTCGAAGTTGTCAATGCCGTCGATACCGACACGCTCGCAGTAACGGGCAACGTAGGTCGATTCATCGGGAATGCCGAGTGCGGCAAGGTCCTTGCCGCGCAGACCCGACATCGTGCCGACGTTCTGGGGCATGCGCAGCTGCATGCAAAGATAACCGACATCGGCGAACGGATGGCCAAGCGTCGACAATTCCCAATCGAGCAGCGCAAGGGCGCGCGGAGACCGCCTGTCGAAGATCAGGTTGTCGAGCCGGAAGTCACCATGCACGATCGCGATGCGTCCGTCATCCGCGGGAATGTTGCCATCGAGCCAGGTCACCAGGTCCTCCATCGGCTCGATGTGACGCATCTGGGACGCACGATACTGGGTCGTCCAGCGTTCGTACTGGCGCCGGAAGTAGTTACCGGGCCTGCCGTACCCGGCGAGCCCGACCGTGTCGATGTCCACCCGGTGCAATGCCGCCAGCACGCGATTCATTTCGTCGTAGATCGCGCCGCGTTCGTCCCGATCGACCTCGGGTATGGCGGCATCCCAGAAGATCCGCCCGTCGCAGTACTCCATGACATAGAACAGCGAGCCGATGACGTCGCGGTCGGCGCAGAGATGATAGACCCGAGGTACGGGCACATCCGAACCCGCCAGTGCCGCGAGCACGCGAAATTCCCGGTCGACCGCATGCGCGGACTTGAGCAGCTTGCCGGGCGGCTGGCGCCGCAGCACGTAGACGCCCGACGCGGCCGTCACCCGGAACGTCGGGTTCGACTGGCCGCCCCGGAATTTTTCGACCTGCAGCGGGCCGCGGAACCCGTCGACGTGCCGCTCGAGGTACGGCAGCAGCACCTCGGTATCGAGTTCGCCGACCGCTGCCATCAGAAGTGCTTGCCGTCCAGGGCCATGCTCGTCGCCGCGGCGAGATTACGGCCGAGCTGCATCATGTGGACCTGGTCCGGGCCGTCGGCCAGCCGGATTGTGCGTGCGATCCCGTAGGCGCGCGCGAGAAAGAAATCCTGGCTGACACCGGCACCGCCATGCACCTGGATCGCGCGATCGATCACGTTGCAGGCCATCGTCGGCGCGACGATCTTGATCATCGCGATCAGGTCCTTCGCCGCCTTGTTGCCGCCCTTGTCCATGCGCTCCGCGGCTTTCAGCGTCAACAGGCGCGCCTGCTCGATGTCGCAGGCCGATGACGCGATTGACTCGCGGACCGATTGTTGTTTGGACAACGGTCGCCCGAACGCGACGCGTTCTTCCGCCCGCACGCACATGTGCTCGAGTGCGCGCTGAGCCATGCCGATCAGGCGCATGCAATGATGGATTCGCCCCGGGCCCAGGCGGCCCTGGGCGATCTCGAAGCCGCGCCCCTCGCCGAGCAGCAGGTTCGCCGCCGGCACACGCACGTTATCGAACGTCACCTCGGCGTGACCTTCCGGCGCGTCATCGTACCCGTAAACGGTCAGCGGCCGCACGACCTCGACGCCCGGTGCGTCAGCCGGGACGAGGATCATCGACTGCTGACGATAGCGATTCTCGTTACCGGCATCGGACTTGCCCATGAAAATGAAAACGCGACAGTGATTGCCGCTCGCACCGCTCGACCACCACTTGCGCCCGTTGATGACGTACTCGTCGCCGTCGCGGACAATCGAGGCTTCGATGTTGGTCGCATCCGACGACGCCACGCCGGGCTCCGTCATGCAAAACGCCGAGCGAATCTCGCCGCGCATCAGCGGCCCGAGCCACCGCTCCTGCTGCTCGCGGTTGCCGTACCGGGCGAGGACCTCCATGTTGCCCGTGTCCGGCGCACTGCAGTTGAACACTTCCGACGCCCAGACGACGCGCCCCATGATCTCAGCCAGCGGCGCGTACTCGAGATTGGTCAGGCCCGGGCTGAACTCATCATAGGTGACGGGGAGGAACAGGTTCCAGAGCCCCTGTTTCTGAGCTTCCCGTTTGAGCGTGTCGAGGATCGCGGGCGGCTCCCAGCGGTCCCCTTCGTTGACCTGTGCATCGAACAGCGACTCGTTCGGGTAGATGTGCTCGTCCATGAACGCGAGTAACTGCTCCCGGAGTTCCTGAACTTTGGGCGAGAATTCGAAATCCATGCGACGCAACCGTCCTCAATCCGTACCGCCGGTCAGTCTAGCACCCGAGCCATTCATTCGTCGGGCGGATTGACGCGCAAGTCTCCGACCTGGATGGGCTCGCCGGCGGCGACGTTGCGAATCTGCTCCGTCGGCAGGTTGCGGCCCGATACGACGATCGTCGTGGGTCCGGCAACCACGTATTTGCCCGACAGGATCGCGGCGTGGCAGACCGCGGACGAACCTTCGGCAACGATGCGCTCATCGAGCAGCAATGTTGCCATGCCCGCATAGATTTCTTCCTCGCTGACGAGAACGAGTTCGTCGATCAACTGGCGGCACAGCGCGAACGTGTAGTGATTCTCGCCCAGGCCGCCGCCCAGTGCGTCGGCGAGCGTCGGCTGTTCGTCGACGCCCACGATCCTGCCCGCGTCGAGGCTCGCCGCCATGGCGGAGCCGCGTTCCATGGCTACCCCGACGATGCGAACATCGGGATTGATCGCTTTTGCGGCGATCGCGATGCCGCCGAGCAGGCCGCCACCCGACAGCGGCACCATGATCGACGCGACGTCCGGCCAGTCCTCGAGAATCTCGACACCGATCGTGCCCTGGCCCGCAATCACATCCGGGTGGTCGAACGGCGGAATGTCGATCATCCCCTTTTCATCGACGAGCCGCCGCACCTCGATTTCGGCCTCGTCCTGCGACATGCCGATCCTGCGCACCTCGGCGCCGAGCGCCTCGATCGCCGCGACCTTGACGTCGGGGACGAGGCCGGAGAGACACACGACGGCTTTCGTGCCGTTCTTTTTCGCGGCGTAAGCCACCGCGCGACCGTGGTTGCCGGTCGAGCAGCAGACAACGCCGCGCTCGCGTTGCGCCCGGCTCAGTTTCGCAATGGCGTAGGTGGCGCCCCGCAGCTTGAACGCGCCCGTCGGCTGCAGCGTCTCGAGCTTCAACCGGACGTCGTGGCCCGTGCGCTCGGCCAGC
>JBFJQO010000124.1:0-7040 GCA_041616535.1 Woeseiaceae bacterium
GCTGGTAACGCGCGATGACGTCGGAGATCGTGAACACCCGCACGTGGCCCATGTGCAGCTTCCCGCTCGGATACGGGAACATCGTCAGGCAGTAGAACTTTTCCTTGTCCGGATCTTCATCGACCTCGAAGCTGCGGGCTTCGTTCCAGTGGCGCTGGGCCTCCGCCTCGACGACATCGGGCTTGTACGGGGTGTTCATGAGTGATGCTGCTGACGTTCGCGTTTGGAAAGCCGCAAGCCTATCAGAGGCGAGCTCGATTGCGAATCCAGAAGATGCCGAGGACGATCAGGCACAGGCCGATGATCACCCAGTTGCCGCTCGCGGCGTACGGGGTCATGCCCGAACGCGGTTGCACGTTGGCCGTCATGAGTTCGGGCTCGAACTGCCGGCCCGCCTGCAAGAGTTCGCCGCGGGCCCCGATAAACGCGCTGATGCCCGTGTTGGTCGAACGGATCGCAGGCCTGCCGAATTCGAGCGAGCGCATGCGGGCGATCTCGAGATGCTGGTGCGGCGCGATCGAGTCGCCGAACCAGGCGTCGTTGCTGACGTTGATCAGGACGCCCGCGTCACGAATCGCGTAACGCTGCTCACTGCCGTAGGCATCCTCGTAGCAGATTGCAACGCCGAACTGCAGCCCGTCGGGCGTCGTCAGAAGGGGCTGCACGTCCTCACCCCGGGAAAGATCGGAATGCGGCAGGTTTTGCATTTTCATCCACTTCCGCACGCTGGGCGGCACCGGGAAATATTCGCCGAACGGCACCAGGTGACGCTTGCGATAGCTCTGGCGCACTTCGCCGCCGACGAGTATGACGCTGTTGTAGATGCGACCGTCGACGCTGCGATCGAAACTGCGTTCGAGGATGCCGAACAGCACACTCTGGCCGTTGCGCCGCGCATCGTCTTCGATACGCACGATGAAACGCTCGACCTGGTCGTCGAGCGCCGGAATGGCGACCTCGGGCCACAGCACGATGTCACTGTCGGGTACGCTCAAGGTCGCGCCGAGGTAATGTTCCATGATCGGACGCAGCTGGTCGCGCTGCCACTTCTTGTCCTGCGACACACCGGCCTGGATGATCGTCGCGCGTACCGGTCTCCCGTCTGCATCGGTCCAGTCCACGAGTGACAGGATGCCGCCCAGCAACCACGGCATGACGATCGCGGCGACCCCGATGACGCGCCCGCGTGGCGTCGGCGTCAACGATGCCGCGATGACGGCAGTCGCGCTGAGCACGACCATGAACGACACGCCGTACACGCCGATCACCGGGGCCCAGCCCGCGTACGCACTATCGATTTGCCCGTAACCGAAAGCCATCCAGGGGAAACCACTCAGCGCCCAGCCGCGCGTCCACTCGATCAGCACCCAGGCCGCCGGCGCGACGAACAGCAGCAGCCACGGCTCCCCCTGCGACAAGCGGCTCATCAGCCAGCCCGATAGCGCCAGGAACGAAGCCATCAGCAGCGCAAGGCCGATCATGAGCAGAACCGCGATCCATACGGCGGCGTTTCCGAAGATATGCACCGAGATATAGATCCAGTACGTGCCGGTCAGGAACAGGCCGAACCCGAACCAGAACGCATGCGCGGCCGCGTCCCGCGGCGCAACCGTCAGGCAGATGTAGAGCAACGGCAGCAACAGCAGCGGCGCCAGCAGCGACCACTCGAACGGCGCGAATGCCAGCGTTGTCGCGGCCCCGAGCAGGAATGCGATCAGCCGGCTTAAACCGGGCCGGTCTGCCGGGAGCAGAAATATTGGATGAACGTCTTTGGACATGGAATAGCGGGATTAACCGACCGTTCGCTGCACCTGCAGCGCGTCGATGCGCCGCTTGTCCGCCTTGATGACTGCGAATTCGAAGCCACCGACATTGACCTTTTCGCCGCGCCGCGGCAGGCGGCCGAGTGCGTGCATGACGAGCCCGCCGATCGTGTCGTACTCCTCGTCGTCGAGCTCACACTCGAAGTATTCGTTGAAGTCCTCGACCCGCGTCAACGCGCGCACCGCGAAACTCGGCCGGCCGTTACGATCACCGTCGGGCCTTATGAACTCGGCCTCTTCGTCGTCGTGCTCGTCCTCGATCTCGCCGACGATCTCCTCGAGCACGTCTTCGATCGTCAACAGGCCGGCGACACCGCCGTACTCGTCGACGACGATGGCCATGTGATTGTGGCTGGCACGAAACTCCTTGAGCAAGGCATTGAGCCGCTTGGACTCCGGAATGACGGCGGCCGGACGCAGCAACTTGCGTAACTGGATTTCGCCGTCACTACTGAAAAACCGCAACAGGTCTTTTGCAAGCAGGATACCGAGCACCTCGTCGCGGTCCTCCCCGATGACGGGGAAGCGTGAGTGACCGGACTCGACGATCGTCGCGAGCGTCTCTTCGAACGGGTTTTCGATGTCGATGACCACCATCTGCGAGCGCGGCACCATGACGTCGCGCACCTGTGTTTCGGACACCTCGAGCACGCCCGCAAGCATGCTCTTCTCGTCGGCGTCGAGTTCGACTTCGGATTCGATGAGAGTCTGGATTTCGTCCCGGCTCCAGGGCTCGCCCCGGAACGCGCGGCGAATGCGCGCGACCAGGCCAGGGGCACCCGAGCCGCCGGGACTGGGAGGTTTGTCGTTCATAATCTCGTCATTCTAGCAGTTCTCTCCCGCGGCTCCATACGGGTCCGCGAGCCCGCGGGTCGCGAGGATGCTGACCTCGAGCGCCTCCATCTCCAGCGCGTCGGGCTCCGTTTCGTGATCGAATCCCAGCAGATGCAGCGTGCCGTGCACGAGCAAGTGCGCCCAGTGGTCGGCTTCCGCCTTGCGTTGCGCCGCGGCCTCGTCGCGCACGACGCCGGCGCAGACGACGATATCGCCGAGCATTTGCGGCTCGGCAGCCGGCAAGCCGTCGACCTGCCCGGCCGGAAACGACAGGACGTTGGTCGGCTTGTCCTTGTCGCGATAGTCCCTGTTGAGCGCGCAAATCTCGTCCGCGTCAACAATGCGGACCGACACCTCGAAGTCACCCGTGTCGCACACCGCCGCCACGGCGTGCTCGACCCAGTCCGCGATGTGTGTGGCTTCCGGAATCGAGTCGTCTTTGGTTGCGTACGATACGTCAACCAGAACGTTCATTGTCTTCGTAGGCTTTCACGATGCGCTGCACGAGATGGTGGCGCACGACGTCCTTGCGCGAGAAATAGGTGAACGCGACGCCGTCGACACCGGCCAGCACGTCGGTCGCGTTCCTGAGGCCCGACATCTGCCCGTTCGGCAGGTCGATCTGGGTGATGTCACCGGTGACGACAGCAAGTGACCCGAAACCGATGCGCGTCAGGAACATCTTCATCTGCTCCACGCTCGTGTTCTGCGCCTCGTCGAGAATGACGAACGACTCGTTGAGCGATCGGCCGCGCATAAATGCGAGCGGCGCGATCTCGATGACATTGCGCTCGATGAGGCGCGTCACGCGCTCGGCACCGATCATGTCGTAGAGCGCGTCGTACATTGGCCTCAGGTAGGGATCGACTTTCTGCGAGAGGTCGCCGGGCAGGAAACCGAGCCGCTCGCCAGCCTCGACGGCCGGGCGCACGAGGACGATGCGGCGGATCTGTTCCGATTCGAGCGCGTCGACGGCACAGGCCACGGCGAGATAGGTCTTGCCCGTACCGGCCGGGCCGATACCGAATGCAAGATCGTGTTCCCGGATGTTGCGAACGTAAGCCGTTTGGTTCGCACCGCGCGGGCGAATCAGCTTGCGCCGGGTCTGGATCGTCACGCCGTCTTCCGCGTCTGCGGCTTCGGGTACATCGTTCTCGACATCATCCATCAGCGACTCCTGAAGCAACATGTGAACGCGTTCCGGATCGAGCCTTTCCTGATCGGTCATCGCGAACAGCTTCGCAAGAACGTCGCCGCCGACTTCGGCGGCACCGGGACGACCGGTAACGCGAAAGCGGTTACCGCGACTCGCGATCTCGACATTGAGGCGGCGTTCGATCTGCCGCAGGTGTTCGTCAAACTGACCGCAAAGATTGGCAAGGCGGTTATTGTCGGCGGGCTCGAGGACGACGTCCCGAGAAATCTGGACAGCATTCAAAATCTGTATCTGGAACCTCTGCGCAGGACATTGCCTGTCAGGACGACGGGCATGTTGCCGGACACGGCAATCAATCTATCGAAGCAATAGATCATTACTCCTGAGACTACGCCGCGGCCTCGTGGTTCGCAAGTCGGCCACGCAGCGAATTCGGCAATGCCTCGGTAATGATTACGTCAACAAACCGGCCGATGACCGACGGCTGCGCGTCGAAGTTGACCCAGCGGTTGTTCTCGGTGCGGCCCGACACCTGCCGGTCACTCTTTTTCGACAGTTTCTCGACGAGTACTTTTTGCGTCGTACCGACCATGCCGCGGCTGATCTCAAGCGCCTGCTGGTTGATGCGGGCCTGCAGGATCTGCAAGCGCTCCTTCTTGGCGTGGAGCGGCGTGTCGTCGTCGAGCGACGCCGCCGGCGTGCCCGGCCGTGCACTGTAGATGAAACTGAATGACTGATCGAAGCCCACATCGGCAACCAGGTTCATGAGCTGTTCAAAGTCGCGGTCCGTCTCGCCCGGAAAGCCGATGATGAAATCGGAACTCAACGAGATGTCCGGACGCGCTTCGCGCAGCCTGCGGATCTTCTGTTTGTACTCGAGGATCGTGTGGCCGCGTTTCATGGCCGCGAGGATACGGTCGGAGCCGTGCTGCACGGGCAGGTGCAGGTAGTTCGCGAGCTTCGGCACCTCCGCATACGCCTGCACGAGGCTATCCGTGAACTCGACGGGATGGGACGTCGTGAACCGAATTCGGTCGATCCCGTCGATCGCCGCCACGTAATAAATCAGCGTCGCGAGATCGGCGACCTGGTCGTCGTGCATCGGCCCGCGATAGGCATTGACGTTTTGTCCGAGCAGGTTCACCTCGCGCACGCCCTGCCCGGCGAGACTCGCCACCTCGGCGATGACGTCGTCGAACGGCCGGCTGATCTCCTCGCCGCGCGTGTACGGCACGACACAGAAGCTGCAATATTTGCTGCAGCCTTCCATGACCGAAACGAACGCGGTCGGCCCTTCCGCGCGCGGCTCAGGCAGGCGGTCGAACTTCTCGATCTCCGGGAATGACACGTCGACGACCGACGACCGCGACTTGTTCACACCATCGATCATTTCGGGCAGCCGATGCAATGTCTGCGGGCCGAAGACGACATCGACGAACGGCGCGCGCCGCGTAATGCCCTCGCCTTCCTGGCTCGCCACGCAGCCGCCCACACCGATCTTGACGTCCGGATTGCGTTGCTTGAGGTGCTTCCAGCGGCCAAGCTCGGAAAACACCTTTTCCTGGGCCTTCTCGCGAATCGAGCACGTATTGACGAGCAACAGGTCGGCCTTGTCCGGTGAGTCGGTCAACTCGTAGCCGTGCGATTCCCGTAACACATCTGCCATCTTCTCCGAGTCGTACTCGTTCATCTGGCAGCCCATCGTTTTGATGTAGAGCTTCAGTGCCGGAGTGTCCTAAAACGGAATGTCGTCGTCGAAATCGTCGGGACCGGGCTTCGGGGGCGCACTGCTGCCGCCCTTCTTGCTGCCGCCACCGCCGCCGTCGCCGAACGAGCCGCCGCCACCGCCGCCGCGTCCGCCGAGCATCTGCATCTCGTTGGCCCGAATCTCGGTGGTCCAGCGATCGTTGCCGTCGCGATCCTGCCACTTGCGAGTCTGCAGCTTGCCTTCGATGTAGACCTGCGAGCCTTTGCGCAGGTATTCGGCGGCAATCTCGGCGAGGCGGTCGAACATGACCACTTTGTGCCACTCGGTGCGCTCGTTCTGTTCGCCCGTCTGCTTGTCTTTCCAGCTCTCGCTGGTCGCCACCGAGAGGTTGGTGACGGCCGAGCCGCTCGGCATGTAGCGCGTTTCGGGATCGGCTCCAAGGTTGCCGACGAGGATGACTTTGTTGATTCCGCGGGCCATTTTGGCTCCTGTCTACTGGTTTTTCGTGGCTCGCCGCTGCGCGAGGAGGGGGCACTATTTTAGGGCTTGCTCACCTAATTACCAGCAGGAGTTTCTGCCCGCAAACGGCCGAAACCCTGAAGAGCCAGCCAGATGCCGGCCATGAGGGCGCAGACGAAGAAGACGTCGGTTGGCCGACCCTGGCCGAGGAAACGGCCGCCCACGAGGCCGCCGGTGAAGGCGCCGAGGAACTGGGCGCTGGAAAAGACGCCGAGCGAGGCGCCTCGGACTTTCTCGTCGGCCAGCACCGAGAGCCGCGCCGGCAGCGCCGCTTCGAGGAAATTGAAGCCGGCGAAATAGATGACGAGCGCGACGAACACAGGCGCCGCCGAGAACGCGAAGAACGTCAGCCCGAGCTGTGCGGCGAGGATCAGCGAAACAGCGATGCCGATCAGGTGCCCTCGCCCCTCGTGGTGATCGCGCATGATCAGCGGCACGGCGACGGCGAGCGATACGACGAGCGAACCGATGTACATCTTCCAGTGCGACGTCAGCGCCATTTCGAAGCGGTCGTGCAGCAGCAGCGGCAGCGCCACGAACGTCGCCGTCATGATCGCGTGCAACAGGAATACGTAAGCGTCGACGCGCAGCAGGTCGGCGCGAAACGCCGGCAGCAGGCTCCAGCTTTCGCGACGCACCGGCTGCGGAACCGACGGCAGCAGCCGCAGCAGCAGCGCCGCGACGATGGCCAGCGCCGCACCGGCCCAGAAGATCGCCTGCACGCCGAAGTGCGACGCGATCAGCGGTCCCGCCGCAAACGAGATGATGAACGACGCGCCGATACCGCCGCCGAAAACGGCCATCGAGCGCGTGCGCACTGCCGCGCGCGTCGCGTCGGTGATCAGTGCCGTCAGGGTGGCCGAAATAGCGCCCGCCCCCTGCAGGAAGCGCCCGGCGATGACGCCGTAGATCGAGTCAGCGAGCGCCGCGACGACACCGCCGGCCGCAAAGACGATCAGCCCGCCGATGATGACGGGCAACCGGCCTACCCGGTCCGATA
>JBFJQO010000125.1:0-7008 GCA_041616535.1 Woeseiaceae bacterium
CGCGCGCCGCAACTCGTACCAGACGTCGGTACCCTCGTACGTGCCGTCCTTAAGCTCGAAAGCCATTGTGCCGCTCAGGCTGCGCTGCACCTCGCCCATGTCCGCACCGCGGCCCGACAGCTTGAAGTTGCCGCCGATCGAACCCGTGATGTTCTTCTTCTCGAACATCGCGAGCGCCAGCTTGGCGAGATCGACGCCCTGCACGTTTTCGTTGACCGACAACACCGGCGTCGCGCCAGATGCGTCAATGCGCACGTCGCCGTCGTACTTGCCACCGTAGAGATCGGCCGTGATCGGGTGAACGCGCAGGCGACCGCCCTGCGACGTGAGCTCGAGACCGGTATTTTCGAGACGCAGCGCACCGAGTTGCACGGCAGCGACCCTGACTTTGCCGCTCGCATTCAATGCCTTGACCAGGTCGACCGGAATCTCGACCGGCACGGCGTCGCCGCCGGCTCCGACGTCGCCGTCGGCGGCCGGCGCCATGTAACGATTGACATCGAGCGACTCGCCGCTGAGGTCGAAGCGGAACCTGCCGCTCGAAACGGTCGGCACAACCAGGCTGCCGCGAAACGCTGCACCGTCGAATGTGGCCTGCAGGCCGGTCAGAGCGACGTCGTTCTCGCGGACCTGCGCCTTGGCCTTGAGCGCCAGGCTGCTCAGCGCGGCCGGGTCGGCCGTCTCCGGCGGTTCGACGCCCAACTGGTGCATCAGGCTGCGCGGCGAGAACGCATCGACCTCGATCGCGGCCGTCGGCGTAATCGTGTCGGCATAGGAAAACGTTTCGACGTTGGCCCGCAGTTTGATGTCGAGCACGGATAAGGCGACGGGCTGCATCGTGACGGTCTGCGCCTCCGCGCGGACTTCGATGCCGGCCGTCTCGAAGCGGATGCGCGACGGGGCGTCGGCGATGCCGTCGACGACCCCTTGCATGAATGACTCGCCGAACGTCACGATAGCGGCCTCGCGATCGAGCGAGACGCTCGTCTCGATGTCGATCTGACCGCTGTAGCCGCCAGGTTTAACCGAGAACCCGAGACTGCCGCTTGCAGGCACGGGCGTCCCGGCATTCGACACGCGCCCGAGCGCGAGATTGACGTCGGTCAGCCTGTACTCGTCGCCTTTCGGCCGATGCACGTAATGAATGGTCGCGCCGCGAATGTCGACGCCGGAGATGTCGAGCGCACGGCCGCCCGTATCCGGTTTCGCGTCGGTTTCGGATTCCTCGTCCGTTGCAATCAGGTCCGACCAGTTGCGCTGGTCCTTTGCATTGACCTCGAAATTGAGTTGCAGCCCGTCGATCTCGGCGGCGCCGATCGTGACCTCCCGGCGCAATAACAGCGGCAGCATCCGGACACCGAGTTTCGCCCGATCGAATTCCGCGAGCGTATCCGCCTCGAAGCCGGGCAGGTTGCCGAGCGTCGTGCGGCCGACCTCGACGGCCAGCCAGGGGAACAGCTTCAGCGATATGTCGCCTTCGATGATGAGTTCGCGGCCCGTCGACTTGCGCACGGCGCTCTCGATGTCCTCGCGGAAATCGTTGGGATCGAAGAACAGCCGGAACGCGATCGCCGTAACGACGAACAAACCGACACAGGCGACGATGAACCAGATGATGAATTTGGTGGCACGACCCATGGGAACACCCTTTTCAGACAGAACCACAGGGTATCAAATTCGGGCAAAAGAACGGGCCGCGTGTGCGGCCCGCCATCGTTCCTGCCTGGACGAATCAGCGGCAGATAACCACGTCTCCGTTGAGCGTCGAGACCTCCACGCGCGCGCGCCCGTCGCCTTCCTGGAAGCTCAGCTCCCAACCCGGCGTGTACTTGCTCGTGCGCTCGGCCTTGGGCCCGAAGCAATTGCGGATGTTGCCGTTAAACGTGTCGATGTCGAAGCGCCCCGAGACTTCACCGTCGAATTGCAGGTCGACGTCGCCGTTGACGGTTTCGACCGACAGCTTGCCGCCGTCACTCAATGCAGAGTTGAACTCGATGTCGCCGTTGACCGTGTTCAGCCTGGCCCGGTTGAACACGCCTGCTTCGATCGAGACGTCGCCGCTGACCGTTTCCGCCGAGGCCGTGCCGCCGACACGCACGAGCACCACGTCGCCAGACACCGAGTTCGCGTTTATTTCCGCGTCCTGGCCCTGGCCGTTGATTTCGATATCGCCGCTGACGGCCTGTGCCGAGATATCGGCGGTGCCCCCCTCCGTATCGATGTCGCCGCTGACGGTGTTGAGCTTCTGATCGCCGCGCACGTCGATGACGTCAATGTCTGCGCTGACCGTGCCGACGTCGAGCGAACTGCCGGCAGGCACCTCGATGTGCAGGTCGCTGTCGATGCCGCGCCCGCTGTTCCTCGGCACCTTGACCTTGATAGTGATCTTGTCGCCCGAGCGCTCGACAATAAGCTCCTCGACATTGCGGCCGAGTTCGCCCGTCACGTGCACCTGGTCGCGCGACCAGCCGCGCACCGTCACCGAGCCGGCGATATTGGATACGTGGACGTGGCCGTCCGCCGCGGCATCGAGCGTGCGGTCAACCTCCTCGGCAAGCACGGGCATCGCCGTCAGCACTATGGCCGCCACGCCGATTACAGTCATTCTCTTCATGGTCTGCCTCTCTTCATCGACCAACCGGACTCTGTACCGGTTAGATGTCGTTCCTGGTCATTACGTTGCGTGTCAGACCGCCGACCCGGCGCAACAAAGTCAATTCTTCGCGATAGGCCCGCAACAGCTTCAGCTGCAACAGCGCATTGTCGGGCTCCTGCTCCAGCGCCCGGTTGATGTCGACGATCGCGGCGTGAATCAGCTCGAGATTCGCCTGGATGTCCTGCTGCGCCTCGGGCGACAGGCGTGCAAGCTCGACGTCGAGTTCGGCGCGCAGGCTGTTGCGCGCATCGAGAAAGCCCGGGCCAAGGTGATAGTTGCCGCCGAACGCCGCCTGCTCGAACACGAGCTCCGGGGCGACGGACACGACCGGCCGCTCGCTTTCGCTGACGAGCAGGTAGGTCACGGCGGAAGACGCTGCCACCAGCAGGACGACGGCGGCCGCCCGCCCGAGCGCCGATGCGCGGCGCGCCGGCTGCGGCACCGCGATTGCCTGTTCAATGCCCGGCCACAGGTCGCGTTCGGGCGCGATCTCCGTAGCGAGTCGCCGCGCGGCCCGATCCAGCTTGTCGTCAAAATTCTCGTTCATGCCTCGAATCCCTGTTCTTCAAGTTGCTGCGTCAGGAGCCTCCGTGCCCGGTGCATCTGTGCCTTGCTCGTGCCGGTCGCGATGCCCAGCATCGCGGCCGCTTCGTCGTGGCTATACCCGTACACGCCGTGCAGCACAAACACGTGCCGCGCGCCTTCAGGCAGCCTGTCGACCGCCTTCGCGAGGTCGCGCAGCTCGCCCGTGTCCGCGGTCGTGGACCGTGCCGGCCGCGTATCGGCGACGACCTGGATCCGGTCCTGCTCGCGCTTGCTCTTGCGCATCCTGCCCAGCACGGCATTGACGGCGATGCGGTGCAGCCACGTCGAGAACGCACTGTCGCCGCGAAACTTCGCCAGCTTGCTCCAGGCCTGGATGAACGCTTCCTGCGTGCAATCCTCTGCTTCGCTGACGTCGCCGGTCATACGCAGACAGAGTCCGTAGACCTTGTCCACGTGCTGCCGATAGAGTGCCTCGAACGCACGGGCGTCCGCTCGTTGCGCCCGGCGTATCCAGACGTCCTCTTCAGCGACGATGTCGGCTTCGGCCGTGACCATGTCTTGACTATAGTCGCTGCCCCGTGCGGTCAAAAGCGCTGCCAAATGCGTTTTCTCCCTCTCATCTGTCCTTTAGATGCCTCCGGAGCCCCCGTGGTTTACCGTGCGCCTGTCCAATCGGCAAAAAAATCCTGCTATGATTCGGCAGGCCTTTACCAATAACGACAGCAACATATGGCACGCAACAGAGCTTGTCCGTCCTGTGATCCAAGCGAATCATTCACGGCCAAGTTGCCCCTGACGGTTGCGAGTCGCTGAATGTCCGGTCACTCGATCCTCTATCTCGGCCGCGGGGAATTTGCCGCCGAGTATCTTTCCGAACTCGAAACGCTGCCCTGCTGCACGCTGCTGACGCGCAGCCCGAACCTGGTCCTGCCCGAGGACGCGTCTTACGTCGTGGATCTCGTGTTACTCGAGGCCGGACCGCTCATTCCACAGTCGGGCCGGTCGCTGGCCGACGTCATCCAGTCGCTTGCGCCCTACCCCGTGGTCGCGTTGACGAGCAAGACGCACGAACACCGCGGCATGGCAGCCGTGCGGGCAGGCGCGCAGGGATACATCTGCATCGACGACATCACGGTCGACGGCCAGGACGCCGTGTTCGACCATGCCGTCAAGCGCAGCCGCATGCAGCAGCGCCTGTCGGATACCGATGTGACGGTCCTGTCGATCCTGCGCAACATCAACGACGGCGTCATCGTCGTCGACGATGCGGGCCATGTCCTCGACATCAATCCGGCTGCGCGTTCGATCCTCGGACTCGGGCCGCGCGTCCAGCCGGACCCGACCTGGGAACAGACCTTCTGCTGCATCGACAAGAACGGCGACAGCGTCCGCAACGCACATGACCTGCCGCTGATCCGCGCCCGCAATGGCGAAAAGTTCTCGAACCAGGTGGCAATCTATCGCTCTCCGGAACATCCCGACATCGTTCTCAGTCTCAACGGGCAGGGCCTCTACGACGGCCACCGCCAACTCGTCGGCGGCGTCGTCACATTCCGCGACATCACGGAACTTCGCAACAAGACGAGCGAACTCGAGAAGCGCGCCCAATACGACGAACTTACCGGGCTGGCGAATCGCAGCCTGTTCCTCGAGCAGCTGTCACGCGCGGTTGGCCGGGCGCAGCGCAAAGGCGCTCCACTCGCGACGCTGTTCATCGATCTCGACCGCTTCAAGTCGATCAATGACACGCTCGGACACGACATCGGCGACGCACTCCTGTGCCATGTTGCCGACCGCCTGAAGAACAACCTGCGCATCGGTGACTTCGTTGGCCGGTGGGGCGGCGACGAGTTCGTCGTCTGCCTCGAGGATTTCGGGGAAGGCGGCAACGCCGCCGCCGCGGCGCAGAAACTGTTGCTCGTATTGTCGGAGAAATACGAGATCGGGAACAGCGAGGTCTACGCGACGCCGAGCATCGGTATCGCGCTGTATCCCGACTCGGGCGACACGGCCGAGCGGATGGTCAAGGCGGCCGACGTCGCGATGTACGAGTCGAAGAAGCGTGGCGGCGGACGCTTTCAGTATTACTCGACCGCGCTCAACACCAAGCTCGCGCAGCGTGAGGAACTCGAGGTCGGGCTGCGGCATGCGCTGGTACGCAACGAGTTCGTGCTGCACTACCAGCCCCGCATCGACCTCGCCTCGGGCCGGCTGATCGGGCTCGAGGCGCTGTTGCGCTGGCAGCACCCGCGCTTCGGCTTGCTCCCGCCCGCGCGCTTCCTGCCGATTCTCGAGAGCTCCGGACTGATCCACTCCGCGGGCGAATGGGTCGTGCAGACGGCCTGCCGGCAACTGGCCGCCTGGCAGCAACGCTTCGAACTACCGGACCTGTCCGTCGCGATCAACTTGTCGCCGCAGCAGCTCATGCACCAGCGGCTCGTCGACGTCGTCGCGAAAGTACTGAACGACACGACCCTCGATCCGGGATGCATCGAACTCGAAATCGGCGACGGGGACATCGTGCGCAAGCGCAGATCGGAGCTCGAAACTCTGCGCGGCTTGCGCAAGCTCGGCGTGCGACTGTCACTCGATCATTTCGGCACCTGCGACGTGTCGTTCGAGTCGCTCGACAATGGCTTCATCGACAGCTTCGTCCTCGACCGCGACCTCGTCGCGGACATCATGGAAAACGACAGCCACCAGCGCATCGTGCGCGCCGCGATCGCGATGGCGCAGGGGCTCGACATCGAGGTCGCCGCCGAGGGCGTCGAGACAATGTCGCAGCTCGAGTTCCTGAAGAGCTGCAACTGCAACCTCGCCCAGGGTTTCTTGATCAGTCGGCCGATGCAGCCGGAGAAAGTCGCCGCGATCCTGCGCAGCGAGATCGCGGGCACGTCGCTGCTCGCGCGGGGTATGCCGTAGGCGACCAGCGGCCGCCCCTCAATCCGCGTCGGCCTGCGTGCCACACTTCCAGCAAACCGAGAACTGCCCCTCGTTTTGCTCGCCGCAATTGCCGCAATTCCACGGCTCGCTCGGGCTCTCCGCATCGACGAACTCGATCAATTGCAGGGCGCGATCGTAATCGAGGTCGTTGACGACCCAGAGCTGCGGCCAGGTTTCGAAGAACGGGATCTCGCCCATGACCGAACCGAGATGCTGATTGCGCACCTCGGTTGCAATCCCCTCCGCCGCCAGGAGGTTCTTGTAATGGTTGATCAGGACGATCGATTCGGCGGATGTGAGTTTCTTCATGGCGATCCGCATTATGTCTTCTATACTGCATTCATACCAACAAGAAGAAGAGGATCAAGATGAATAAGAAGATTATTGCGGCAATTGTCACGTCGGCTTTCCTGTTTTTCGCGGCCGCCGCCGGCGCGGAACCGGTCACGGTCGTATACCACTGCAAGCTCAATGACGACAAGACCAAGGAAGAAGCGATGGCCACCAACGCCAAATGGCTGAAGTGGGCGCGCGCCAAGGCCGGTACGGACAAGATCACGAGCTCCTACATGACGGCGGTCATCGGTGATTTCGGCGGCTTCATGTGGGTCGACACCTACCCGAGCGCTGCAGCGTGGGCGAAAATTGCGGATGCCGACTTCGAGAAGGAGCAGCCGGAGCTATCGGCCGCGTTCGACGACATCACGACGTGTAAGGGCAATAAGATGTATCGCGGCGAGGAAACCGTTCCCGCCAAGTAGTCAGTCGCGCAGCGACTCCAGGAAAGGCCTGGGGTCGCTGCCCGTCTCCAGCACCTCGACGAGCGCCGAGCCGACAATTGCGCCGGCCGCGTGCGCTCCGAC
>JBFJQO010000126.1:0-6948 GCA_041616535.1 Woeseiaceae bacterium
GGTCATGTATTACCGCGAGGATGCGGCCGGACAAATCCTCGAGGAAGGCATCAACGAGGCCGGCGCGATGTCGTCATGGATCGCTGCGGGCACCGCATACAGCGCGCACGGCGTCAGCATGATCCCGTTCTATATCTATTACTCGATGTTCGGTTTCCAGCGCATCGGCGATTTCGCCTGGGCCGCCGGCGACATGCAGACGCGCGGATTCCTGATCGGCGGCACGGCCGGGCGCACGACGCTGGCCGGCGAGGGCCTGCAGCACCAGGACGGTCACAGCCTGGTGACATCATCGACGATACCGAACTGCCGTTCCTACGACCCGACCTATGCCTACGAGCTGGCCGTGATCGTCCAGGACGGTCTGCGGCGCATGATCGGAGAGCAGGAAAACGTGTTCTATTACATCACCTGCATGAACGAGAATTACGCGCACCCGCCGATGCCCGCCGGCGTCGAGGAGGGCATCCTGCGCGGCCTGTACCCGCTCGATTTCAACGAGAGTCCGGGCAAGATTCGCGTGCAACTGATGGGATCCGGCACGATCCTGCGCGAGGTCATCGCGGCCAGGGATTTGCTCATGGACGACTTCGGCATCGTCGCGGACGTCTGGTCGGTCACGAGCTTCAACGAACTGCGACGCGATGCGCTCGAAGTGGAGCGCTGGAATCACCTGCACCCCGACGAGCCGCCGCGCAAGCCCTGGATCGAACAGTGTTTCGCGGACCGGCCGGGACCGTACGTGGCCGCGACCGATTACATGAAGATCGTCGTCGACCAGATCCAGGGCTGGGTGCCAGGCAGCCTGTTCTCGCTCGGCACGGACGGTTACGGGCGCAGCGACGCGCGCAAAGCGCTGCGCGAGCACTTCGAAGTCGACCGGCGCTTCATCGCCGTCACGGCGCTGAACGCGCTGGCGTTCGACGGCGTGCTCGACAAGAAGACGGTCCTCCAGGCGATCGAGAAATACGGCATCGATCCGGATCGGCCGGATCCGGTTACGTTGTAGTCGGGGGGCAATTGTGGCAAAGACGATCGACATCGTGGTCCCGGATCTCGGCGATTTCGAGAACGTCGAAGTCATCGAGGTCCTGGTCGCCGCCGGCGATACCGTGGAGCGCGAGGACGGCCTCGTTACGATCGAGACCGACAAAGCCTCCATGGACATTCCCTCGCCCGAGAACGGCATCGTCGAGGCGCTGACGATCGGCGTCGGCGATACCGTCTCGACGGGTGACGTCATAGGCCGGCTGGCCATGGAAGTCGGCGACACGGTCGTCATCACGCCGGCGATCGCGTCAATGCCCACGGGCGAAACGACGGTCATGGCGGTGCCGGCGGGCCAGAAAGCAAAGACGGGCGGCGCGCATACGCTCGTCGTGCCCGATATCGGCGATTTCCGCGATGTCGACGTCATCGAGGTTCACATCAGTCCGGGCGCCACGGTTGCCGTGGACGATGCCGTGATCACGCTCGAGACCGACAAGGCAGCCATGGACGTGCCCGCGGTCGTCGCGGGCACGATCAAGGACGTGCTCGTCCGCGTCGGCGACAAGGTGTCCGAAGGCGCGTCGATCGCGATTATCGATGCGGTGGCGGTCGAGGCACCTGCCGAGCCGGAAGCGCCGGCGGCGCCACTTCGTGAGCAGGCGGTTACATCCGGCGATACCTCGCGGGCGAGCCCGCCCCCGGAGACCCCCAAACCGACGGCTGCACCTGCTCAATTGCCTTCGATCGACGAAGCCGGTTTCGCGCGGGCCCACGCCAGCCCGTCGGTCCGCAAGCTGGCGCGCGAGCTCGGCGTGAACCTCGCCGACGTCAGGGGCTCGGGTGCGAAAAACCGCGTCCTGCACGACGACATAAAAGCGTTCGTCAAGGCGATTCTGAGCGGCCAGGCGGCGGGGCCTGGCGGAAGCGGCCTGCCGGCGACCCCGGTCGTCGACTTCGCCAAGTTCGGCGACATCGACGTGCAGCCGCTGACGCGTATCCAGAAGATCTCGGGGCCGCGCCTGCAGGCGAGCTGGATCAACCTGCCGCACGTCACGCAACACGATCTCGCGGACATCACCGAGCTCGAGGCGAGGCGCCAGGAACTGAAGGGCCCGGCGAAGGAGCGCGGCATCGGCCTGACTCCGCTCGCGTTTATCATGAAAGCCTGCGTCGCGGCGCTGCACGAGTTCCCGAAAGTCAATGCATCGCTGTCCGAGGACGGCGATCATCTCGTTCTCAAGAAATACGTGCACCTCGGGTTCGCGGCCGACACCGATCAGGGGCTCATGGTCCCGGTCATCCGCGACGCGGACAAGAAAGACGTCTACGAGATCGCGCAGGAACTCGGCGAACTGTCGGCGCTGGCGCGCGCTGGCAATCTCAAGGCGGATCAGCTGCAGGGCGCGTCGTTCACTATATCGAGTCTCGGCGGCATCGGCGGCACGGCATTCACGCCGATCGTCAACGCGCCGGAGGTTGCCATTCTCGGCGTCTCGCGGTCGTCGATGCAGCCGGTCTGGAACGGCTCCGCGTTCGAGCCGCGCCTGATGCTGCCGCTGTCTTTCTCCTACGACCATCGCGTGATCGACGGCGCCCAGGCCGTGCGCTTCACGACGTTCCTGGGCAAGCAGCTCGCGGACGTCGACACCTTGCTCAGGGCAATACCCTAGTGGCAACCCGGCTGACGATTCCCGACCTCGGCGATTTCGCCGATGTCGAAGTGATCGAAGTGATCGCATCGCCCGGCGATGTCGTTGCGGCCGAGGATCCGCTGATCACGCTCGAAACGGACAAAGCGACCATGGACGTGCCCGCAGAGGCGGCCGGCAAGATCGTCTCGGTCGACGTCAGTGTCGGCGATCGCGTTTCCAAGGGCGATCCCCTCGTCACGATCGAACCGTCCGACGACGCCGTTGCCGAGGAGCCTATCGAGGCGACGCGCAAGATGCCGGCGGCCGAGATCGCGGCGGCTACGCAGTCGTTGCCCGGTGCACCGCAGCCGTCGGGCGACGCGACGCACCGCGCCGAACTCGTCGTCGTCGGCGCCGGTCCGGGGGGTTATACGGCCGCGTTCCGGGCCGCCGATCTCGGCATGGACGTCGTCCTGGTCGAGCGCTCGCCCGTGCTGGGCGGCGTTTGTCTCAACGTGGGGTGCATTCCGTCCAAAGCGCTGTTGCACGCCGCGAAGGTCATCGACGAGGCCGAGGCGATGGCCGCACACGGCGTCGTTTTCGGCAAGCCATCGATCGATGCGAAGAAGCTGCGCGACTGGAAGAACGAGGTCATCGGCAAGCTGACGGGCGGCCTGTCGACGATGGCGAAGCAACGCAAGGTCCGCGTTATCCAGGCGACGGCGCGCTTCGAATCGGCGCATCGGCTGCAGCTCGACAATGACGAAACGATCGACTTCGAGCAGTGCATCATCGCCGCCGGTTCGGAGCCCACGATGCTGCCGAACCTGCCCGACGATCCGCGCATCGTCGACTCGACAGGCGCCCTCGAGCTCGCGCCGTTGCCACGACGCCTGCTCGTCGTCGGCGGCGGCATCATCGGACTCGAGATGGCCTGCGTCTACAGCGCGCTCGGTACCGAGGTGAGCGTCGTCGAGCTCATGGACCAGCTCATGCCGGGCACGGATAAGGATCTTCTGCGGCCGTTTACGAAGATCGTCGAGCAACGCTACGCATCGATCATGCTCGAGACGAAGGTCACGAGAATGCGCGCGACCGTGCCGGGGATCGAGGTGACGTTCGAAGGGGACGATGCGCCGTCGATCGGCGTTTACGACCGCGTCCTCGTCGCGATCGGCCGCCGTGCGAACGGCGACAGGCTGGATGCCGCGAACGCCGGCGTCAATGTGGACGAGCACGGCATCATTGCCGTCGACGGGCAAATGCGCACCAACGTGCCGCATATTTTCGCGATCGGCGATCTCGCGGGCGGTCCGATGCTGGCGCACAAGGCGACGCACGAGGCCAAGGTGGCGGCCGAGGCTGCGCACGGCGAGAAGAGCTTCTTCGACGCGCGCACGATTCCGTCCGTGGCCTATACCGATCCCGAACTCGCCTGGGTCGGTCTTACCGAAACCGAGGCGAAAGCGCAGGGCGTCGACTACGAGAAGGCCCAGTTCCCGTGGGCGGCAAGTGGCCGCGCGCTGTCGCTGGGCCGCCCCGAGGGATTCACGAAACTGTTGTTCGATCCGCAGACCCGTCGCGTGCTGGGCGGGGCCATCGTCGGCCCCAACGCGGGCGACCTGATCGCCGAGATCGGCCTGGCGATCGAGATGGGTGCGGACGCCGCCGATATCAGCCTGACGATTCACCCGCACCCGACATTGTCCGAAACGGTGGCCTTCGCCGCCGAGGCGTTCGAAGGGACGCTGACCGATCTTTACCTGCCGAAGAAGCGCTGACTAGCGGGCGCTGCGCTGACGCGCCGCGCCGATGACTTCCTGTGCCGCCGCCGTGACCAGCCCGGGCTCGTGCTCGAAGCGCAATATCGATTCGGCGACATCCACGGCGTCGCTCAGGCGGCCGACGTAAAGATATGCGTTGGCGAGCAGCAAGCGCGAGGCCTGGTCATGCGGCGCGGCGGCCGCCGCGGCTTCGAGAAATGCGATCGCCTCGTGCGGGTCCCGGCCCTTGGCGAGATAGGCAAAGCCCATCAGCGAATTCAGCTCGGGTGTCGCCTCGGAAATCGTCAGCGCGTTTTCGAGCGACTCGATCATGCGCGAGGCGTTCCGGGCACGGTCGTCCGCGTCGTAGCTCGTAGAGACGCGCTGCGCCCAATACTGGGCATAGTCCATCCAGATCGTGAAGTCCCACGACATCAGGTTGATGGCGGCTTCGAATCGCCGGTTCGCAGCACTGACGTCGCCCCGATGGCCAGCCACGCGACCGAGACCCGCCTCGGCATGGGCGCGAAGTCCCTCGTCATCGAGCACTTGCCGGAACCAGTGTTCCGCACCGTCGACATTGTCGAAGCGCAGTGCCATGCGCGCGAGGACGAGTTGCGCCTCGCTGCGCGACATGTCGCGCACCTGCGTGGAGAATCCCGGCAACGCCGTATTCGCCGGCACCGAGCGCGAGCTGAAGTCGCGATTCAGGTAATAGCGCAGCAACGCGTTTTCGAGTTCGTCGACGACGAGGCCGAATACCGTTTCGAACGCTTCGACCGGTTCCTTGCCGGCGGAGACCAGGCCCGCGTAGTCGCGCATCCGCCCCGGCATCGCCTGGTCGGCGTCGGGCAGCGCGTGCAGGTAATGGACCAGCAACCAGGACTGCGCGTAGAAAAGGCTGCCTTCGACGTCGTCGAGCACCGACGTATCGGAAACCCGGAGGATCGTCTTCAGCGGCAGCCAACTCGCAAAATTCAGGCTTGCGACGTGCTGGCTCGGTGCCAGCGCATACTCGTAGGCATCGCGGCCGAGTCGCGAATGCGACAGGTACTCGGCGCGTCCTTCCTCATACCACCGCGGATAGCGGATGCGCCCGGACTGCTTGCTCAGGTAATGCGCGTATTCGTGCAGGACGACCTGGATGCCCGATGACTCGGCCGTATCCTCGATCAGGATCGCGTTCTCCCGCAGGTCCGAGAAAAAGAAGCCGGCCGAATTTTCGGGCGCGCCGACACTCACGTAGTCGTCGTGGTCATCGAGCGCAACGATGACCGTCGGCATGTCCGATTCCCAGGTCGATTCTTCCTGTACGTCGCCGAGGGTCGCTCGCATGATCTCGAGGTGGCGCAGAAGCTCGATCGTGCGCTGTTCGCCGAGGACGCCCTTGATCCGGAAATTGTCGCTGCGCACGTCGCGCCACTCGCGCTCGTCGAGCGGCGCCGCGCACACCGCTCCCGCCGCGAGCAGCAATGCGGCGAGCAGCGCGGTGACGCGCACGTTCATCGACGCCGAAAGTACCATTGCTCGAACGCGTAGAGTCCAAATCCGATCATCAGCAGCACCGTCACCCTGAGCCAGTCCCCGGCCTGCGATTGCGCCACGAGCCACAGGCAGATGGCAAGCGCCGCGAACGGAATCGTCAAGCCGCCGCGCAGGCGATAGGCGCGTGCCCGGGCTGCCTCATCCGCGCGCCGCCTGATGACGGGTAACGCCGCAATGCAAATGATGTAGCCGAGTAATCGTACGACCGAGCTGCCGACGGCCAGTTCCACGAAGTTGCTCGACAGTGCCAGCACCAACGCCATGGCGCCCATCACCCAGATCGAGTAATCGGGCGTCGCAAACTTCGGGTGCACATGGGCGAACCAGGCGGGCAACAGCCGGTGCTCGGCCAGCGAGAAGATCAGGCGCGGGGCCGCCAGCATCGAGCCGGCGAGATTGCCGCCGATCGAGAATACGGCCGCCATCGTAATGACGAGGGCGCCCGCCGGGCCCGCTAGGCGGCGCCCCACGTCGACGAGCGTCGCATCCGCATACGCCGCCGGTGTCACGACGGAGATGAAGACGAGCACGATCAGGAAGTACAACAGCCCGGTCACGACGACGGTTCGAACCAGCGCCCTCGGAAGGGTGCGTCGCGGGTTGCCGGTCTCGCCGGCCGTGACACCAATCGTCTCGAAGCCGACGTACGCATAGATCAGGAGCAAGGTCGTGCCACCGAGGTCGTCGATGCCGAACTCTCCGCCCGGCAGCAGTGTCGCCCCGGTGACGTGCTGCAGTCCCAGCGCCACGAGCAGCAGCAGCGGCACGACCTTGAGCACCGTGAATATCGCCATCGTCCGCACGCCGTCCTTGACGCCGAGCACGTTGGCCCAGGTCAGGCCGAGCGTGACGACCGAGATAACGAGGATGCGGGCGAACTCGCTGCCGAAACCACCCCACAGCGATGCGAGGTAGGCCCACATGACGTTGGCGTTGGCCGCAAACGCCGTGACCCGGGCGAGGAAGATCATCCAGCCGGTGCCGAAGCCGGCCGGCGGACCGAACGCGTCCGTTGCGTA
>JBFJQO010000127.1:0-6942 GCA_041616535.1 Woeseiaceae bacterium
CTCGGTCAATGCAAACCTGTTCGTTCGCACGCTCGCCCTGCTCGGCACGTTCGCGTTCATCACGGCGCAGGGCGCGCGGCTCGGCCCGGCGATTCTCGCCGCCAACGCCGTACTCATGAACTTCCAGCACCTGACCTCGTTTGGCCTCGACGGCATCGCGCACGCCGCCGAGGCGCTCGTCGGCAAGGCGGTCGGCCAAAAGAACGATAAATCGCTCGACCATGCCGTGCGCCTGACGCTGCGCTGGTCGCTGCTGTTCGCCCTGGGCTTCGCGCTGGCCTACGCGGCCACCGGCCCGCTCATCGTCCGCATCCTGACCGACCTGCCCGACGTGCGTGCAACCGCGATGACCTACCTGCCGTGGCTCATCGCGTCACCGCTGATCTCGGTCTGGTGTTTCCTGTACGACGGCGTGTACGTCGGCATGACGCGTGCGCGGGAAATGCGCAACATCATGCTGGTATCGGTGCTGGCCGTGTTCCTGCCGGCCTGGTTCGCCACGCAGTCGTTCGGCAACCACGGCCTGTGGTTTGCGCTAATGGCGTTCATGGCGAGCCGCGGCATCGGCATGCACGTCGGCTTCCGCCGAGCATAAGCGGTGCGCGTTGCGCTTCGCCCAGAGGTAGCCCAGCGCACCGGACAGGATGTTCGCCACCGCATACGCCGTGAAGATCCCGGCGATACCGAACAGCGCCCGGCCCAGGAACGCCAGCGGCACGTAGAGCACGAGGATGCGCGTCACGCTGATGGCGACCCCGGGCATCGGGTTGCCGAGCCCGTTGAAGGCCGCGTTCACGACCATGACGATGCCGTACGCGCCGTAGCTGAGGGGCGCGATCCACAGGAACGTCTTCGTGACGTCGATGACGTCGGGGCTGTCGCTGAAGAGCCGCGGCAAGAAGCCTGACAGGAGCGCAAGCAGCACCGCGATCGCGAGTCCGCTGCCGATACAGAAGATCGCGGTCAGCCGCAGCGATTGCTGAATACGATCGCCCTTGCCGGCCGCGAGATTCTGGCCGACGAACGGCCCGATGATCGCCGACAGGGCATAGAACGGCACGAGCACGAGCGACTCGACGCGGCTCGCGACCCCGAAGCCGGCCACCGCTTTGGGGCCGAAGTCGGCGATCATTGCCGTGACGAGCGCCAGCCCCATCGGCACGATGACGTTGGTGCCGGCCGCGGGCAGGCCCACGTGCAGGATGTCTTTCCACGACTTGCGCATCTTGGCGGCGTCGGGCTTGTCGAACGTAACGAGATCGAGCCGGCGCGTCAGGTAGTACACCGTCGCGAGCAGGAAGACGCCGCGTGCCAGCAGGCCCGCGATCGCGGCGCCGTTCAGGCCGAGCGCGGGCACGGGCCCGAATCCGAAGATGAAGATCGGGTCGAGCAGCACGTTCAGGATGGCGGCGCCGATCATGAGCTTGCTCGGCAGGCGCGTGTCGCCCGTCGCGCGCATGCTGGCCGTGCCGACCATGCCGAGCACGATAAACGGCACGGCCCCGTACAGGATCGTCATGAAGCTGCGGATCATCGGCAGCATGTCGTCGGGCGCGCCGAGCGCCCGGAACAGGGGATCGATCGTCAGCACGCCGGCCAGCGCACACACGCCCGCGACAATAAGCGACAAAATCATGCTGTCTGTCGCAAGACGCTGCGCGCGCTCGTGATCGTCGGCGCCGATCGCGCGCGCGACGACCGACGACGTGCCCGCACCGAGACCGATGGCAACGCTGGTCACGATCATCAGGATCGGAAATCCGAAACTATAGGCAGCGAGCGCGCGATCCCCTACCATTCCAAGGAAATAGGTGTCGATGAACGACTGTGCCATCATCGTCGTGATTCCCAGGAGCATGGGAACCGTCATATCGACGAGGTGCCGGCCGACCGACCCCTGCGCCAGCCTCGCGCTGCGCTTTTCCATGCGGCACGAATACAGGTAATAGCCGCCAAACACAACACGAGCGTGTTGCCGCACGACGCGCCTTCGCCATCAGGAACAGGAACAGGAACAGTGACTGACTACAACGCCCCCCTCGACGATATTCGCTTCTGCCTTCGCCACGCCGCCGGCATCGACGAGGTGCTCGGCCTCGACGCCTTCGACGGCATGGAATTCGACGACATCGGTCCGATCCTCGAGGAAGCCGCCAAGCTCGCGCACGACGTCATCGCGCCGACCAACCGCATCGGCGACGAACAGGGCTGTCGCGTCGAAGGCGACAAGGTCGTCGTGCCCGACGCGTTCGTGGACGCCTACGGGCAACTCGTCGAGAACGGCTGGCTCGGCATCGCCGGCGCGCCCGAGAACGACGGCATGGGACTGCCGGAAGCCGTTGCGCATGCCACGGCCGAAATGTGGCAAAGCGCGAACCTCGGTTTCTCGCTCGTGTCGATGCTGACGCACGATGCCGTCGCGACGATCGCCGCGCATGCCCCCGACGACCTCAAGCAGATCTACCTACCCCGCGTCACGACCGGGCAATGGGCCGGAACGATGAACCTGACCGAGTCCGAAGCCGGCTCCGATCTCTCCGTGATCAAGACGCGCGCCGAGCGCGACGGCGACCGCTTCCGCATCTTCGGCACCAAGATTTTCATTACCTGGGGCGACCACGAAGTAGCCGAGAACATCGTGCATCTCGTCCTCGCCCGCATCGAAGGCGCGCCCGAGGGCGTGCGCGGCATCTCGCTGTTCCTGGTGCCGAAGTACCTCCCCGATGCGAACGGCGAGATCGGCGAGCGCAACGATCTGCGCGCCACCTCGCTCGAGCACAAACTCGGCATCCACAGCAGCCCCACCGCCGTCATGAGCTTCGGCGACAACGACGGCGCGATCGGCTGGCTCGTCGGCGAGGAGAACAAGGGCCTCGCCGCGATGTTCACGATGATGAACTACGCGCGCCTCGGCGTCGGCCAGCAGGGCCTGGCCGTCAGCGAACGCGCCTACCAGCAGGCCGTGGCCTGGGCGCACGACCGCATCCAGGGACGCGCACCGGGACAGAAAGGCCGTTCCGCGATCGTCCACCACCCCGACGTGCGCCGCATGCTCATGCTGATGCGCTCGCAGATCGAGGCCATGCGCGCATTCGCGTTCTACACGGCGGGGCTCGTGGACTTCGAGCACCACGGCTCGAACGAGCAGCGTGCCGCGGCCGCAAGCCGTCTCGCGCTGCTGACCCCAGTCGTCAAGGGCTGGCTCACCGAGGCCGCGCAGGAGATTACCTCGCTCGGGATCCAGGTCCACGGCGGCATGGGTTACGTCGAGGAAACCGGCGCGGCGCAACACTACCGCGACGCGCGCATCCTGCCGATTTACGAAGGCACCAATGGCATCCAGGGCGGCGACTTCGTCGGGCGCAAGATCATGGCCAACGAAGGCCGCGACATCCGCGCGTTGATCGAGGATTTGCGTGCGACCTGCGCTGCGCTCGCCGACGATGACGACCTGGCCGGGGCAGGCGAAGCCGTGAGCCGGAGCCTCGACGATCTCGCACAGGGCGTCGACTGGCTCCTCGACAACGCCGTGAGCGACCCCGTCGCCGCGGGGACAGCGTCCTTCAACCTGCTCATGCTCGCGGGCTTCGCGCTGGGCGGCGCCATGCTGGCCAGGGCGACGTTGTCGGCGAAAGCGGCGGGCGACGGCGGCGCGTTCCTCGACAACAAGATCGCGACACTCGAGTTCTACTGTGGCCACGTCCTGCCACGCACGCACGCATATCTCGTCGCCGCGACCGCCAACCCGGGCGCCACGATGGCGATCGACGCACAGCAACTCTAGGAGCAACACCATGGCAGCAGACGCTGTAATCGTTTCCACGGCCCGGACCGCGATGAGCAAGTCCGTGCGCGGCAAGTTCAACACCACACACGGCATTACGATGGCCGGCCACGCGCTCAAGCACGCCATCGAGCGTGCCGGCGTCGACCCGGCCGACGTCGAGGACGTCGTCATGGGCTGCGCTTACCCCGAAGGCGCCACCGGCTTCAACATCGGGCGCAACGCGGCCATGGCGGCCGGGTGCCCGTCGAGCACGGCCGGCATGACCGTCAACCGCTACTGTTCGTCGGGCCTGCAGGCGATCGCGATTGCGGCCGGCCGCGTCATGAACGAAGGCGTTCCGATCATGGCCGCCGGCGGCGTCGAGTCGATTTCGCTCGTGCAGTTCGGCAGCCCCAATATGTCGAACGCCACCGAGAAGGCGCTGTTCAAGCGCATGCCCGCGCTCTGGATGACGATGATCGAAACGGCCGAGATCGTCGCAGAACGCTACGAGGTCAGCCGCGAAAGCCAGGACGAGTTCTCGCTCCTGAGCCAGCAGCGCACGGCCGCAGCCCAGGAGGCCGGACTCTTCGCCGACGAGATCGTGCCGCTCGAGACGACGATGAAGGTCGTCGACAAGGAAACCAAGGAGGAATCCTTCCACGAGGTCGTCGCCGATCGCGACGACTGCAACCGCCCGGACACGACGCTCGAAGGGCTCGCGTCCCTGAAGCCCGTGTTCAAGGACGGCCAGCAGGTCAAGGAGGGCAAGTACGTGACGGCCGGCAACGCGAGCCAGTTCTCCGACGGCGCGAGCGCCAGCCTCGTCATGAGCGCCGCCGAAGCCAAGAAGCGCGGACTCGAGCCGCTCGGCGCGTTCCGCGGCCTCGCCGTGGCCGGCTGCGACCCCGACGAGATGGGCATCGGCCCGGTCTTCGCCGTGCCGCGCCTGCTCGAGCGCCATGGGTTGAACGTCGACGACATCGACCTCTGGGAACTCAACGAGGCGTTCGCCGCGCAGGCCGTCTACTGCCGCGATCGCCTCGGCATCGATCCCGAGAAGGTCAACGTCAACGGCGGCGCCATCGCGATCGGTCACCCCTACGGCATGACGGGTGCGCGCTGCACGGGCCACCTGTTGCTCGAAGGCAAGCGTCGCGGCGCGAAGTACGGCGTCGTCACGATGTGCATCGGCGCCGGTCAGGGTGCCGCGGGGCTGTTCGAGATCTTCTGACGCCGCGCGCTCACAGAATCCGGCTCGCCGTGACGACGTAGCGGTACGGCCCGCCTGCTTCGACCGCGTCGAACGGGTAACACGTCACGAGCGTCAGCATGGCCGCGTCCGAGTCGAGCACGAGGCTGCCGGTACGCGCGTCGACGACGTCGGCGCTGACGATCCTGTAGACGTGGTGGTCGCCGCGAATCGTTTCGACACCGATCAGTTCACCGACCTCGACGTCGCGCAGGAACGCAAAATGCGTGTCGCGGTGGCCTGCGATGACGGCATTGCCCACCTCGCCCGGACTCGCGCTCGCCTCGAGATGGCCGGGCCCGAACGCGAGTGTGCGGCCGGAGCCGCCGGCGAGCACGATCAGGTCGACGTCGCGGCCCTCGGCACGCAGGCGCGCGACGGGCCAGGTGTCGGCCCACGGCCACGGCGCCGCCCGGTCCTCGCCCGCGGTCACGCGCAGCCATGCGCGCTGCATGAGCTCCTGTGCGAACCAGGCCTTGGCCGGGATGTAGGCACCCTGGCCGAGATTCCAGAAACCCAGTGCGAGCAACGCGGCCACGGCAACGGCTCCGCCGCTACGAACGGCGCGCACGTTTCTTCCCCGGGCGCGACGTGCGAATCATGACCATGAGCAGCACCGCCGAGAGCAGCCAGGCCAGGCCCATGATGCGCAGCGCCGGCGCGTTCGTCGCCGTGGCCGGGAACCCGAAGATCGCGTTGGTGCTCTGGCCATACGGCATCAGGTTGGCGACCTGCTCGCTCGTGAGCCCGTCACCTGCGGGCCGCACGGGCGTCTTGTCCACGGCAATCAGGCTCGTGTATTTGCTGACGAGATGATGCGTCAGCGCGGTCTGGAGAATGGCCGCGCGCGCCTCGTCGGGATTGCCGCCGCGTCGCTCGGCATCCATGAGCTCGCCGATCCGTGCGCGCGCCCAGAGGGCCGCGACACCCTCGCTCTGCACGGGCGCATCGAGCGGCAGGTCGGTCCGCCAGGCGCCCGTGACCGAATTGCCTCTGATTTGTACGGCGTCACCGGACCGGAACTCGCCTGATGATCGGGCGCGGACCGTGACCGGCTCGCCGAGATAGAGGTCCGGCACCGTCGACGGATACGTGTCGACGACGACACCGCTCGGCCACGCAACCTCGATGTCCGTCACCTGTGGCGACTCGAGCTTCTTGAACAGGCCGTCCATCTTCTCGCGCACCTCGTGCAAAGCACTGATGAACGTGTACGAGCCGCGGCCCGCCTCGGCCGCCTTGCGCATGAACCAGCTGTTCGGCGCCGAGCCGATGCCGACCGTGAACAGGCGTGCGTTGCCGAGCATCTGTTCGATCATCGAGAACATCTCGTCCTCGTAACCGACGCTGCCGTCGGTGATGAACACGACCTGCCGGAGATGGGTTTCCCGGGGCGGCGAATTCAGCGCGAGCTTCAGTGCGGGGCGCATCTCGGTGCCGCCGTCGGCCTTGAGGGACGCGACGAAGTTCAGCGCGTTGGCGACGTTGGTCGCCTCAGCCATGCGACTGTAGGGAAACAGCGCATTCGTGTACGAGTCGAACTCAATCACGTTGAAGAGATCGCCGGGATTGAGTGCCTTGATGGCCAGGTGCACGGCGCGCTTTGCCTGCGACATCGACACGCCGTGCATCGATCCCGACGTGTCCACGATGAAGATCGTCTCGCGCGGCATCTGTACGGGCGGCGCCTCGTCCTGGTCGGGCGGCATGACCATGAGCAGGTGATACGGCTGCCCGCCGATCGTTTCCGTGAACGCCATCGCGCGCGGCTCGGCGGACGGCACAGGCTGCCAGACGAGCTCGAAGTCGTGGTCCGTCCGCGTGTCGGGATCCGCCAGCTGGACCGAGTAGCGCCCGCCGGATTCGTCGTAGGAGACCGGATGATAACGGCTTGCGATGATCGACAGCGGCATGCCGGCGTTGA
>JBFJQO010000128.1:0-6935 GCA_041616535.1 Woeseiaceae bacterium
ACAGGCCGTGCTCACGCTCAGCGAAGAGGTCGACGAGAGCGGCAAGCGGCAGCGCGCCGAACTATTCAACAAGAAATACAATGCGGCGGTCGAGGAAATGAACCTGGTCGCCGAGCAGTTCAACATCCAGGTGAGAGCGTACAAAGCGCGTTCGAAATAGGAAGGCTCGCGAGAAGACGCAAAGCCCGTCTCCGGACGGGCTTTTTTTGTGCCCGGTGCGACGCTACTTCAGCTCGTCGATTTCCTTGCGCAGATCGACCTTGTCCTCGGTCACAATGCGCTCCAGTACGCGAATCCGCTCTTCGAGCTTTTCGATGTGCTCCAGGGTCTCCTGGAGATCGGAATCCGTTGATTTTTCGCTGTTCTTCATTTTCAGGTACTTCTGTATGGTGTCCGCCGTGAAGACGATCGCGACGATGCAGACGACGTAAAACAATGTGTTCATAGACGGGTCCCTGTGCTTTGCCTTATAGCCGGCGCAACTTCTCGTCGAGTTCGTATCGCGACGACGTGACGTATTTTTCGATTTTCGCGAGGCGTTCTTCCATGGACCTGTAGCGTTTTCGCACTTCGCTCACGCTCGGCTTCGCGCGCAGGATCTCTTCCCGCAGCGCTTCTTTTCGCAACTCGTCGTAGTCCATCCGATGGTGGCCGTGTAGCCGCGACGACGATGCCGGGATCAGCAACACGGCAAGCAGGTAGGCCACAACCGCAAACGGAAACGCGCAGAGGAACGCGATGACGCACAGGAAACGCGTGACCTTCAGGTTGATACCGAGGTAGCTCGCGAGCCCGGCGCAGACGCCGCCCAGAATGGCGCGATCCGAGTCACGGTACAAGCGTCGTCCTTCAACTCCTATGCAGCAGCTCATGGGCGCCTCCAGTCGTTACGATAACTTCGCCAGAACTCATATTCATTGCGGCGGCCCGAATACACCAGCGGTTTCTCCCTGATCAACAGGGTCGCGCCGAGGTAGACGGCCGCTGTCAGCCAGAAGAACAACAGCAGGCTGATGACGGCGATGACGCGCACCGTCGTAACGTTGAAATTGAACCGGTCCGCGATGCCGGCGCATACGCCGAATATCCAGCCGTTCTCGCGGTCCCTGTAGAACCCCCGCAACGGCCCGTAATCAATATCCCACGTATCGCGCGTCATTTATTCGGCCTCCGCCGACCGTTCGGCCGCGACCCGCTTCTTGAGTGCGTCGAGTTCCTTGTTGACGGATTCCTCGGCCTCGAGGCTCGCGAACTCGTGGTTCAGGTCCTTTGGCAGGCCCAGGTCGTAGGCCTCGACGCGGCCCTCCATGTCGTCGATACGGCGCGTATAGGCTTCGAAACGCACCATCGCGTCGTCGATCTTGTAGTCGTGGATCTTCTTGCGCGCGGCGAGGCGGCTGCTGGCCGTCTTGTGGCGTGCGAGCAGGGCTTTCTGGCGCGCCTTGGCGTCCGCGAGCTTGGCCTCGAGGCGGGCAATGTCCTCGTTGAGCTTGGCAAGTCCCTCGTCCACGACGACATAGTCCTGCTTCAGTGCATCGACGGCCGTCGTAACCCGCGACTTCTCGACCAGCGCCGCCTTGGCGAGGTCCTCGCGGCCCTTGCGCATGGCCAGCTCGGCCTTGTCGTCCCAGTCGTCCTTCTCGTTGTCCAGGGCTTCGATCTTGCGATTGAGGTCCTTTTTGTCGGCAATGGAACGCGCAGCGGCCGAACGGACCTCGACGAGCGTGTCTTCCATCTCCTGGATCATGAGCCGGACGATCTTTTCGGGATCCTCGGCCTTGTCGAGAATGGCGTTGATATTCGAGTTCACGATGTCGCTGAATCTCGTGAAAATACCCATGGTGTGTCCTCATCTTCGGTGAATCCTACCCCTGATGTTGCAGCAATCGTGCCAACTGCCCGGGTACGCCATAACTCACTGAATTAATTGACATCGCCATCGAAACCGGCACGCCATGCCGGGCCCGAATCTGGCGATTTTCGCTATCTGTTAGCAAGAATGGCTACCTTATGGTGTAATTCGTTAATGGCCGTTTCCCCCGAATCGCAGCCGATCATCGGCGAGGCCCCGGCGTTCCTCGAGATGCTCGAGCACGTGTCCCGCGCCGCGCCGCTGTCCAAGCCCGTGCTCGTGGTCGGGGAACGCGGCACGGGCAAGGAACTCGTAGCCTCGCGCCTGCACTTCCTGTCCGAACGGTGGGAGCAGCGCGTCGTCAAGGTGAACTGCGCGGCGCTGACCGAGTCGATCCTGGAGTCGGAGCTGTTCGGTCACGAAGCGGGCGCCTTCACCGGCGCCGCCAAGACACACATCGGTCATTTCGAGCGGGCGGACGGCGGGACGCTGATTCTTGACGAACTGGCGACGATCTCGCTGCGCATGCAGGAGAAGATCCTGAGGACGATCGAGTACGGCGAGATTCAGCGCGTCGGTGGCAACGAGACGCTGCACGTGGACGTGCGCATCGTCGGTTCCACGAACGCGGACCTGCAGGCGCTGGCCGCGGACGGACGATTCCGCAAGGACCTGCTCGACCGGCTCGCCTTCGACGTCGTCACGGTGCCGCCTCTCAGGGAACGCGTCGAGGACATCCTGCCGCTCGCACACGCCTTTGCGATCAACATGGCCAGCGAACTCAAGTGGAGCTACTTTCCGGGCTTTACCCCACGCGCGTCGTCGGCGCTACTGCGCAACAAGTGGCCCGGCAACGTGCGCGAACTGAAGTTCGCGATCGAGCGATCGGTGTACCGTTCCCCGAAGCCCGAGGAACCCATCTCGGACATCGTCCTCGATGCGTTCGATTCGCCTTACAAGCTTGCGGACTCGCATGCGGCAACGTCACCGGTGGCCGCACGCCGGCGGCCGCCGCTGCTGCCGACCGACCTGCGGCGGCGACTCGAGGACGTCGAGATCGAGTTGCTCAATGCCGCGCTCGAGCGGGCTCGCTATAACCAGCGCCTGGCGGCGGATCTGCTCGGGTTGAGCTATCACCAGCTGCGCGGCAAGCTGCGCAAGTTCGACATTTCGGGCCGGCCGGTGCCGGCCGCCTAACTTTCGTCGCGATATCGCCGCACGTAGATCGCGGCGGTCGTCAGCAATCCGCAGACGATGATGCCCAGCCAGGTGTCGAGGCTGGTGAAGAACTTCGCGAGATCCAGGTGGTTCAGCAGGCTGACCATTTCCTTGGAGACCTGCGGATGACCTTCGTCAAAGAAGCGGTTGAAATCGATGTCGGCGAACAACGGAATTTTCGCGCCGCGGCCCCAGACCGCCTCGGCGAAATGCGCCGAGCGGAAGAAAATACCTTCGATCATCGGGATCAGGATCAGCGGCAGAAATGCCATCAATAGCGGCGCGCGCTTCGTGTAGGCCGAGACGAACAGAAACCAGCCGAGGAACGGCGACATCCAGATCGCCATGCCGTAGATCGAGACCATGACGGCCAACCAGTTATCCACCAACGGTACGGATCCCCAGATCAATAGCCCGGCATCGCCGCCCTTCATCGACACCCAGATGCTCGTGATGATCAGGTTGACGAGGTGCGTCGCGATGATGCCGACGATGGCCACGGCCGGAATCAGTACGACGGCAGTCAACAACTTGGAAAGGACCGTTTCCGCGTCGGTCACGGGCAGCGAGCGCCAGAACAGGATGCTCTTGTCCTTGCGCTCGGCATACAGCGAGTCGAGCGCATAGAAAATTGTCAGGACGCCGAGGCCGAACAGGAACAGCCACGACGAGCCGAGGAACAGCCCCGTCAGTACGGCACGTCGCTCGGTGTCGCCGGCGATGTTCTGCGCACCGAAGATGGCGACGTCGAGTTCCTGCGCGAATTCGCCGGCAAACGCCAGCGCCGTGAGCGTGCCGAGCGTAACGACGCTTGCAATCGCGACAGGCGTCACCCAGATGGAGCGATGCTCCCAGAACTCGCGCTTCATCAGTGCAATAAAGTGACCGATCATCTGCGAGCCTCCTTGATCTTGGCGACGAACAAATCCGCGACCGACGGTATGCGAATCTCGCCGAGGCCCTCCAGGTGCTCGCGGCTGACGCCCTCGAACAAGAGGATCGACTTGCCGAACATCTCGCTCTCGGCAATCGGCCCGAGCCCGCGCGCCTTGATCGCGTTCTCGCCCGATGCCATGACCTCGACATAGCTCTCGCTCAACGCGTCCATCGAAGAATCGAGCAGGATTTTGCCATCGTTGATGAACATGATGTCGGTCAGCAGGTTCTCGATCTCCTCGACCTGGTGCGTCGTGATCAGGATCGTGCGCTCCTCGTCGAAGTAGTCGTTCAACAGGTTGGCGTAGAACTCCTTGCGGAACAGGATATCGAGGCCCAGCGTCGGCTCGTCGAGCACGAGCAACTTCGCATCGATCGCCATGATGATCGACAGGTGCAGCTGCGTCACCATGCCCTTGGACAATTCCTTGACTTTCGCGCCCGCGCTGACCTTGGTCTGCTTCAGGAGCTCCTCGGCACGCGATCGCGAAAAGTTGGGGTGAATCGCCTCGACGTAGCCGAGCAACTGCGACACCTTGATCCAGCGCGGCAACACGGCCACGTCGGCGATGAAGCAGATTTGCTGCATCAGTCTCTTGCGCTGCCGGAACGGGTCGAGGCCGAGTACCGACAGCTCGCCCTCGCAATCGGTCAGGCCGAGCAAGGCCTTGAGCAGCGTCGTCTTGCCGGCGCCGTTCGGCCCGATGAGACCTAGGATCCTGCCCTTCTCGATCTCGAAACTGACGTTGTCGACGGCGCGAACGGGACCGAAGTGCTTCGATACGTTGCGGGCGTTGACCAGGCTAGTCATTCTCGCCTCCTGCGTCCTTGTTGGATTCTTTTTCGATTAACGCGGCCGGATCGAGGCCGAGGCGTTCGATCGTCGCCAGGACCTGCGGCCATTCCTTGTCGAGGAAGCGCTGCCGCTCGTCCTTGAGGAGCTGGGTGCGCGCGCCCTCGTTGACGAACATGCCGCGGCCGCGTTTTTTCTCGACCAGGCCCTCGTCGACGAGTTCCTGGTAGCCCTTCAGCACGGTCAGCGGGTTCAAGCGGTACTCGGCGGCGACGTTCCTGACCGAGGGCAGCGCATCGCCGTCGCCGAGCACGCCTTCGAGGATCATCGCCACGACGCGGTCGCGCAGCTGGCGATAAATCGGCTGGTCTTCATTCCATTTCGGATCCATCTGTCCAACAATCCTCGCTGATCGAGCCCGTTTCCTGGTGTAAAAAGGCGCCGGCCACAAGCGGACCGGCGCAAAGCTCCGTCGCTACTTCACTCGTCTTCGAGACGGATATGAGAGATTCGGGCCGCCTCGTCGTGCGCCGCATCCAGCGAGGCCAATTGATAGGCCGCGGCGTTGAGCTGGCCCGAAACCAGCGCGACGATCAGCAGCAGCATGACGAGAAAACTAATAATTTCATTAACATACGGTGACAGTTTGGTCATTGTCGTCTCCCGGTCCCGTCCGGGGCCCCGTGCAGGGTCGAGGTGAATTAGTGTTATAGTTGACTATAACACTATCGACATGATTTGCAAGCCCCGGTCGCGAATTCGTTAACCCGCGGGCGACGCCGGGGCCGTTTAGGACCATAGGGCAATGACACGGGAGCGGCGATGACGGCACGGGCCGATACGCTGAGGGTCGGGGCGGCCGCGCTTTCCAGCGCGACGTCGCTGGCCTATGCTGCGCCCATGCCCCATGCACCGGACGACAGTGCCCTGATGCTGCGTTACGGGGACGGAGACGTCGCCGCGTTCGAGACGCTGTACCGGCGCCACAACGACGCGATCTACCGCTACCTGCTGCGTCTTTCGGGCCATCCGGACACGGCCGACGACGTCTTCCAGGAAGTGTGGGGAAAGATCGTCAAGTCGCGCCGTACCTATCGCCCGACCGCGAAATTCACGACGTTCCTGTATCGCGTTGCCCACAATTGCTTTATCGATCACGTACGCCGCAACAAGCGCCACGCCGGTAACGTGCCGCTCGAACCCGAGCAACACGCGAATGACGGCGAGTCGCTCGAGATGGCGACCGAGCGAAGTCTCGCACGGCAGCGCCTGTCCGGAGCGCTCGCCGCGCTGCCCGACGAACAACGCGATGCATTCCTGTTATACGAGGAGGGCGGCCTCAGCGTCGACGACATCGCCGCCGTGACGGGCTGCAACCGCGAAACCGCGAAGAGCCGATTGCGCTACGCCGTTAACAAGCTGCGGACAGCGATCGACGAACCGGCAGAAACATCATGACCAAAGAACACGACGACAAGCGGGTCACCGCAGCCTATCGCGACGTCGCGACCGAGCGGACGCCGGCGGCCCTCGACGAGAAAGTCCTTGCTATGGCAGCCGCGGAGGCGCGCACGCGCTACGGACTGACACGGGCCTGGATACGCCCCGTCGCCTGGGCGGCGACGATCGGCCTGAGCCTCGCGTTCGTCCTCGAACTGTCGCGTTACGGCGATGTCGCCGACGAACTTCCGCGGACGGAACCCGCGGCGGTCGAGCCGGCCGACGACCTGACCGAACGCGAACCGCCGGCCCGGGCCCGCGCTCCCGCCGCCGCGCCGGCCGGCAGCGATGCCGAGGCGAAGAGCATGGACGCCGCGCGCCCCGAAAGGAACCTCCGCAAGCGCAGCGACACCATGCCGATGGTTCGCCAGGCCGAGGAACAGGCCCGCATGCAGGCCGGCGAAGCGCGCAGCGCCACCGTGCTCGCCGATCAGCCCGTCGCCGGCTTTGCCGCCGCGAAGCGTGAGGCGATGGCCTGCGATGCCGACGACCGGGCGTCGGCAACGACCTGGTTTGCGTGTGTCGAGGCGCTGCGCGAAGCCGGTCTCGAGGAGATGGCGTCGCAAGAGCTCGACGCCCTGCGCGAAGCCTTCCCCGAATTCCGCCCGCCCGGGGCGGAGTAAGTATTTAACGGCA